>JAKEHX010000155.1 GCA_022614795.1 Planctomycetaceae bacterium
CGGGCCTGGTTGTACGCGTGAACGATCTCGCCGGGGCCATGATCGCGCTCGAGCACGGTCAGCAGCTTGGGATCGAACGACTGCGCGCCCAGGCTGATCCGCGTGACACCGGCTGCGGCCAGCTCGCGGCAGCAAGGGTCGTCGAGATCGATAGGATTGGCCTCGACGCTCAATTCGCCGCCGGCCGCAAGTGGAAACGACTGGCCAGCGATGGCAAACAGCCGCGCGAGTTGCCCGGGCGGCAGATGGGTCGGCGTCCCGCCGCCGAAAAAGAGCGTCTCCACTTCATGCGGCCCGCCGGTGAGCGCCAGTTCGCGGGCCAGCGCCTCCAGATACGCATCGATCAGGTCGTCGCGCCCGGCAACGAGCGTGAAGTTGCAGTACCCGCAGCGGTGCCGGCAAAAGGGGACGTGGATGTAAGCGGCGCGAGGAAAGGTCATTGGGGGCTGCGGGCCGCGCGGAGGGGCGATCATACTGGAACCATTCCCGATTGTATTTTGGAGTGCGGCGACTTGTCGCCGCTTTAAGATTTTGTACTTTCGCCGACTGTCCGTGGGCGTTCTTCGGGTACATCGGCATCAGGTATCACGCCCGCAACTCCTCCGAAATTCCCAAAGCGGCGACAAGTCGCCGCACTCCAAATCCTCGCGATGAACTCTTCCCTGCGATCGGATGCGACGACAGTCGCCATCCTTACGCCGCCCGGACGCGGCGCGGTGGCCACGATTGGTCTGCGCGGGCCGCGGGCCATCGAGATCGTAGGGCGGCGATTCATCTCGGCGGCTGGTTCACCACTGGACGCATTTCCGCTGGGCCGCGTTGTCTTTGGCCGATTTCGCGGCCCCGGCGGCGCCGAGGAAGAACTGGTCGTCGGGCTTATTGCGGCCGACGACGTGGAGGTCCATTGCCATGGGGGAATCGCTGCTGCCGAGGCGGTCGCCGCGGCACTGGCAGAGGAGGGGGCAACTCACATCGATTTTCCGGCGTGGACGGCACTGGCTGAGCCCGATTGTCTCGCCGCCGAAGCCCGCGTCGCCCTGTCGCAGGCACGCACTGAGCGGACTGCCGCCGTCCTGCTCGATCAGTACCGCGGCGCACTTCGCGCGGCGGCGGAGCAAATCGATTGCAGCCTAGGCCATCATGATCTGGCTTCGGCTGCCGAAGGTTTAAGGCAGCTCTTGGACCGGGCCGAACTAGGCCGGCATCTCGCGCGGCCCTGGCGGGTGGTCCTCGCAGGCCGGCCTAACGCCGGCAAAAGCAGCCTGATGAATGCCCTGTTGGGCTTTCAGCGGTCGATTGTCTTTGCCGAGCCGGGCACGACCCGCGATGTGCTCACGCATACCACGGCATTTGACGGCTGGCCGGTCGAGCTGGCCGACACCGCGGGACTGCGGGCGAGCGGCGAGCCAATCGAAGCGGAAGGGGTCGAGCGGGCCCTTGAGCAGGTGCGCGAGGCCGACCTCGTGCTGCTGGTGTGCGACGTGACGACTCCGTGGTCGAGCCAGGAACGGGAAGTTTTGGCCATCGCGCGGCGGGCGATGGTCGTGCACCACAAGTGCGACCTGGGTCTTGTTGACGGCGGCGAAGCCGGGCCGCCGCTGGACGGCCGGCCCGCGGGGATTGCCGCCAGCTCGCTCACCGGCCAAGGGATCGACCTGGTGTGCCAGCGAATTGCACAGGCCCTGGTGCCCAGCCCGCCAGACGCCGGCACTGCCGTCCCCTTCACGGAACGTCAGGAAAACCTGCTGCGACAGGCGCTGGCGGCGGCAATCAATTCGCAGCCGCAACTGGCGATCGAAGCGCTGGGCGGCTTGTTCCCGCTTGACAGACTCAGTACGAAGTAAAAAGAGGCTGTTGCCAACAGGCAGCTGAAGTTGCCAGACCGCCTGAGCTCTTGGCGAGCTCAGCTACGGACACCAATCACATGCCGCTTCATCGCATCCTCGAAACCGAGGTCATGGACACGCCCGAGGAGGCGCTCGACTACGACGCGATGGACCACTCGGCGGTCAATCGCCTCTTCGTCGATGATCTGCTCGCAGCACTCACTAGTTCAAAGTTCAAAGTTCAAAGTTCAAGGTTGGGAGAATCGAAAACAACTTTGAACTTTGAACCTGGAACTTTGAACTCGACCGATTCGGCTATTCTGATTGACGTCCTGGATTTAGGCACCGGCACGGCCCAAATCCCCATCGAACTCTGCCGGCGCTTCGAGCATTGCCGCGTCATGGCCTGCGATGCCGCCGCCAGCATGCTCGAGCAAGCCGCATACAACCTGGCGGCGGTCAACTTCAACGACCGCATCCAGCTCAAGCAGGTCGATGCCAAGGCCCTGCCGTTTCACCAGACGCGTTTCGACGTGGTGATGTCCAACAGCATCATCCACCACATCCCCGAGCCGATCACTGTCTTGCGCGAGGCGGCGCGCGTCGCGCGGCCGGGCGGACTGTTGTTCTTCCGCGATCTGCTGCGCCCGGACAGCGAAGACGAGCGGCAGCATCTCGTGGAAACGTATGCCGCGGGCGCCAACGACCATCAGCGGCAGATGTTCGCCGACTCGCTCCACGCGGCGCTGGCGCTCGATGAAATTCGCGAACTCGTTGCCAGCCTAGGCTTCCCGCGCGACAGCGTCCAGCAGACCAGCGACCGGCATTGGACGTGGGTCGCGACGTCTTAGCTGCAAGCCGGGCCGACGCTGCGCTACGGCTGGTCTATCGCTGTTTGCGTCGAAAAACTAGAATTGCAGGAGGAAAATTGCCTAAATCGCGCAGCTTCGCCCATCGCGATGGGCTAGCTGCAAGCCGTTATCTCCCATGACCTTACGCTACTGGACAGCCGGCGAATCCCACGGCAAAACGCTGCTGGCCGTGGTCGATGGCTTTCCGGCTGGAGTGCAGATCGACACGGGCCCGATCGACGTGGAGTTGCGGCGGCGGCAAGGCGGCTATGGGCGCGGCGGACGCCAGCGGATTGAGACCGACGCGGTCGAAATCCTCAGCGGCATCTGGAAGAACACGACGCTGGGCAGCCCAATTGCCCTTGCGGTCGTCAACAAGGACTACAAGCTCGAACGGCTGGACGACCTCGATCGGCCGCGTCCCGGTCACGGCGACCTGACCGGCGCGATCAAGTACCTCGGGCCCATTCGCGGCATCCTCGAGCGGGCCAGCGCCCGCGAGACAACTGTCCGCGTGGCTGCCGGGGCGCTGGCAAAGCAATTGCTGGCCCACTTCGGCATCACGGCAATCGGCTACGTAGTGGAACTGGGCGGCATCAAGCTCGACGTGCCCCATCTGCCGCTGGCGGAGCGGCTGAAGCTGCGCGACGCGAGCGAGATTTACTCGCTCGACGCAGCCCGCGACGAAGAAGTGAAGCGGCTGATCGACGAAACCGGCAAAGCGGGCGACACCCTGGGCGGCATCGTCGAGGTCCGCGTCGAAGGCATTCCGTTCGGCCTGGGGACGCATACGCAGTGGGACCTGAAGCTCGATGGCCGCCTCGCCCAGGCGGTGATGGCCGTGCAGGCGATCAAAGGGGTCGAGATTGGCCTGGGGTTTGAAGCGGCCCGGCGGCCCGGTTCGCAGGTCCACGATCCGATTCAATTCGACCCGACGAAACAAGCCACGCCGACGCTGGGCTACGAGCGGCCCACGAACAACGCGGGGGGCCTCGAGGCGGGCATGACCAACGGCCAGCCGCTGGTGATCCGGGCCGCCAAAAAGCCGATCAGCACGCTCCGCAAACCGCTGGAGTCGGTCAACCTGGCGACGAAAGCCCCCGAAGCGGCAGCGTATGAGCGGAGCGACATATGCGCGGTGCCGGCTGCGTCGGTGATTGTGGAAAACGTCGTCGCATTCGAAGTGGCCCGGGCACTGGTCGAGAAGTTCGGCAACGACAGCCTCGCGGAAATGCAGGCCCGGCACGCGATGTTTCTGGAGCTGGCAAGAGAGAGATGAGAGGCACTCTAAGTTCTAAGCTCTAAGATCTAAGTTCTTAGAGCTTAGAGCTTAGAACTTGGCGTAAGTAAAGGGCCGAACAGGACGTTCGCCATGACCACGAAGCGACGAATTCTGCTCTGCCGGATCGGCTTCGTGCTCTTCTGCCTCGTGCCGACACTGGCAGTTGGCCTGTGGGCGGCCGCACATAGTGAAGGGAACGCCAATCAAGACTTCGCCACGGCGGAATTCCAGCGCGAGCTATTCAATAGACTGGGCCTGGTGATCGAATTCGATCAGGCCAGCGGCACCCCGGAAGCGTTTCGCCTGGAGGGCTTGCGATTTCGCGATCCCGAAACGGACGAAATCGTGGCCCAGGCAGTAGCGATCGAAGCGATCCACGCCGACGGCGTCTGGCGCGTCGAAACATTCCAGCCAATGGTGAATTTGACGCATGCACAACGCCTGCTGCCGCGGCTGGCCGACCGCCTGCTTTGCGGGCCCAGCGGCAGCGATCCGGCCGTCGTCGTCACCGCCCGTCAACTGCTAGTCGCGGCTTCCGGCAGACAGCAGTCCTTCGGCCAGGGAACGGTCCAGTTGCACGAGTCGCGGTCACAGACCGACCTTGTCATTGAGCTATTCGCTGCCGGCCAAGATCCGCCGGCCGAGCCGCTCAAGTTGACCGTCACTCGCAACAGAGCCGTGAAGCCGCCTACAACGAACTGGCAATTCACGACCGGCAGCCAGCAGCTTTCCTTGGCACTGCTTGTCGACATCATTCCCCACGTCATTCGACTTGGGCCCCATGGTCACTTCGCCGGGGCAATTGATGCAGGTGAATACGACGGCCAGCCCTGGTTCACGGCAAAGGGCACGCTGGCGGGCGTCGATTTCGATTCCCTCGTCACCGAACATTTTCCGCATCAGCTCAGCGGACACGGCACAATCCAAATCGAGCGGGCGAACATCCAGGATGGCCGGCTTGTCGAGTTTCGTGGCGGCATCGACATCATTTCGGGGTCCGCGAGCAAGTCGCTGCTAGCCGCGGCTGGCGAGCACCTGGGCCTGATCGTCAGCGGCGAGCTCCCTGCCAGCGACTTTGCCACGATCCCGTTCGAGCGGCTGGCCATGGACCTTGCGCTCGATGGCCGCAACCTGCAAATCCGCGGCAAGGCGGGCCAAGGCGACGAGCAAACAGTATTGACGGGCGCCACCGGGACCCTCCTCGCTTCGTCTCGCGGGCATTCGGTCCCAGCGGTGAATCTGCTGCGAGCGCTCTTGCCGGACAATCAATTCCAGGTGCCCGCGACGCGGCAGACCGACGTGCTCGTGGGGCTGTTGCCGGTGCCGGAGCTGGCGCCGACCCGCACCGCCGCGCTGCCTACGCATGTGCCCACACGCTTGCGTTCCAGCGGTCCCGCCGAAACTGCCCCCGTGCTCCGCCAGCCGGGATTGCGGTAGCCGAACTCGCCAGAGTTCGGGGCGATTTCGCGGCGCGTCCTGAATTCTGGCGAATTCAGCTACGGATACTGCTGTTTGTCCGATTTCCATGATTCGCTAAAGTCAGCGGCCACGGTTGGCGGCTCTGCATTCCGCAAGGCACGCTCCGCCAACCGCACCGCACTCGCCAACAAATCTCGGCCTTCCCGCGGCTGAACCGGCGAGTGCTTCCGAACGGATTCTCGGAGGCCCAAGCATGCCGCTGCTAGCTGACCCGGTGCTCTGCTGGTGCCTGTTCGCGATTCAATTGGTCGGGCTCGTCTCGATGGTCCTGGGCCGCATGCCTGAAACCAGCTCGCTGCATGCTTTCTGCCGCCTGTGCTTTCTTGGCTGCCTCGTGATCGTCGGCCTGGCGACGATCGGCACGGCCATCGATTGCCACACGAGCTGCTGGGCGTGGTGCGCGACAATCTTCTCGGTCATGGCTGTCGGCGCAACGGCCGATCTGGGGCCGGCGCGGGCCGAAGGGTTCTGACACGGCCGGTTCCATGTTCAATGTTTCAAGTTACAGGTTTTGAGATCAAGGTTTGCTTGCTCTCCAACTTGGAACTTGGAACTTGTTCAGCTAGCACGCCGCTTGTTCGCAGTGGTGTCAGCGCAAGGTTTGCCTGAGCGGAACAGATTACCGCCCCACCCGCCAAACTAGCGCTTTCGCTGCATCCGGCATGCGCGCCAGGCGCGGCAAAATCGAAAAAAACCTTCCGTCCGGCATGACCGGTTGACGACAAGTAATAGCGGGTAGTCATTCCAGCCCAGCTTGCGCCGGGGGGCCAAGCACCTGTGATGCCGTGATTGGCGGCGTCGCTTTCCCTCCCGACCAGCCGGACGATTGATTGTCCACCGCTGCCACCCGGACGGCCCGGCCGCCGGCTGACCCACGGACCGGCTGCCACGCCTTGCCGCTGATCAGAACTCGAAGCGGCCGGCACAGGCAGAATTGAATCAACCTCAGGAGGGGGACCCATGCGACGTTACGCGTTCCACTTGGCGATCCTGTCGCTGGCCGTGCTGGGGCCGACGGTGGCCCGGGCCGATGACCAGCAGATTGCCCAGCAAATCGTCCAAAAGCTCCAGGCCGAAAAACAGGCCGGCGGGCTGAAGGGATTCAGCATCGATCTGTCGGTCGAAGACGGGACCGTGTGGCTCTCGGGCCGCGTCGCCAACTCCGATCAGCAGGCCAGAGCCCTTGACATCGCCCGCCGCATTCCCGGCGTGAAGCAGGTCGTCAACGACCTCGATGTCAGCGCCCCAAGCCGCTCGCCGCAAGCGATGTTTGCCGGCATGAGCAATGCCGTGCAACAGGCGATGGGCCGCCAGGTCCGCCGCGACGATAGCACCGAGCAGGCCGGCGACGAATCGGGCGCGATTGGCTCGGGCGTGCAGCACGCGGCCGGCCGCCCCACGGTCCAGGTCGCTCAGCCGGTCGGCGCGACGCCGAACTACTACGCCTCGCCCGCGCAGCAAGCATACGCAGCCCAGCAAGCATACGCGCCGCAGCAAGCCATGCCCGCCTATGCCGGCCCGCGCAGCCAGATGCCGCTGGCATTCGCTCCGTCGCAGCAGATTGCCTATGAAAGCCAGATCCCCGTCGATGGCCATGCCGCCGCCAGCGGACCGGTCCCGATGTACATGCCCGGCAGCGGCGTCGGCATCGCCCCGGCTCGCTACGACCATCCGCACATGCCCGGCTATGCCTGGCCCTCCTACGCCTCGTACCCCAACTACGCGGCCGTGACTTATCCCAAGCAGTATTCGCCCACCGCCTGGCCGTACATCGGCCCGTTCTATCCCTATCCGCAAGTCCCGCTGGGCTGGCGGAAAGTGACGCTGGAATGGGACGACGGCTGGTGGATGCTCGACTTCAAAGATCGCCGCACGATGTATAACCACTAAGCGTACACACCACGCTGCGATCGAACCTGAGATTGACCCAGCCCCCGCGAAGCCGCCAGCTTCGCGGGGGTTGTTTGTTTCTTGGTTTCAGGTTCCAAGTTTCAGGTTTCAAGTTCAAACGGGCAGTGGCTCAACTCTGAACATGGAACATGGAACTTGAAACCTTGAACTCGCAAGGCCCAACTTCGCTAGCGAGGCTAGCGTATTTCCGCCCTCAAACTTTCTCCCTTTTTTCTGCCTAACCAGAAAAATCCGCAAGTTCGCTACAGCCTCACACGATAATTACGTCTGGAAACGAAGGGGCGTTAGGCCCAGGGTTCACATTCCACGCTGCTACCCACACCGCGGACCCAAGCCGCTCGCCCGCAACCAGCACCGAGGTCAGTCATGTCTAAGAGGACGGTACTCGCGGCCCTGAGCACCCTGATCGCCGCCGTGTCGCTGAGCAGCACCGGCTGCATCGCTCTCACGGCCGGTCCGGACCTGGGTCCGCTGGCGATTCCGGTGCCGGTCAGCCCCTACTTCCAGAAGCGGGCCGAAGACAATTTCTGGAACCACGAGCGTTACGAGCGGGCGCCGATCCTGGGTCCGATCATCCCCGGCGGTCCGGCTATCGCCCTCGATCCGCCGAGCGACGACGAAGTGATCCGGGCCTGGGAAAAAGCCAATCCGATCCAAGGCGGCCTCCCCTTCCTCTACGAGCGCCAACGCAACAACATCCGCATCGTCAAGGACAGGATCGCCGACTACATCGATCCGCCCCGCGTCGTGCCGCTGATCGGTCCCGTCCAGCTCCACCACGCCCACTACAAGTGCACGATCTACTACACCGAGATCACGCGCGTCGGCTGGCCGGTGCCGCACACGCTCGTTGACGAAGATTCGCAGGAAGTGATTTACATCGACCACAACCACTTCCACATGGTCGGCCCGGTCAACACTGGCGCCGGCGCGAACTTCTAGTCGCTCACCACCACTCACCACTCACCACTCACCACTCACCAACTCACATACACCTCCAGGCGGATCACAAATTCGCCCAACAACATACGGTTAGATGAGGCGAACGAGGGATCGCAAGATCCCTCGCTTCGTTGCGTCGCCGTAGTCATCAAGCTCCGCGTGATGGTTCGCACTCGTCCTCGTCCTCGTCCTCGTCCTCGGTTCGGCCAACGCCCAATCGAGGACGAGGACGACGACGAGGACGGCCACTCTTCGCCCCGCCCCTGTGCTATCTTGGGGCTTTCCTCTCTCGACCCCTTCGGTGCAGGACCCATGAGTGGCGGACAAATCGATACCGTGATGCAAGAGGACCGGCTGTTTCCTCCCACAGCCGAGTTTGTGAGCAAGACGCACATTACCGCGGCGAAGTACGACGAGCTGTACGAGCGGGCCCAGGCCGATCCCGAGAAATTCTGGGGCGAGCTGGCCAAGTCCGAGCTGCATTGGTTCAAGCCTTTCGGCAAAGTGCTCCAGTGGAACGAGCCGTTCGCCAAATGGTTCGTCGGCGGCCAGACCAACGCGTCGTACAACTGCCTCGACGTGCATCTGGCGACGCCGCGCCGCAACAAGGCCGCCCTCATCTGGGAGGGAGAGCCGGGCGATCAGCGAACCCTCACCTATCAGCAGCTCCACCGCGAAGTCTGCCGCTTTGCGAGCGCCCTAGCGGGTCTCGGCCTCAAAACGGGCGACGTCGCGACGATCTACATGCCAATGGTCCCTGAGCTGGCAATCGCCATGCTCGCGTGTGCCCGGCTGGGCGTCGTGCACAGCGTCGTGTTCGGCGGCTTCTCGGCCGAGGCCATTGCCGATCGCAACAACGACGCCCAGGCCAAAGTCGTGATCACGGCCGACGGCGGCTGGCGGCGCGGCAAGCTGTTGGAGCTGAAGGCGACCGTCGATGAGGCCCTCGCCAAGTCGCCGACCGTCAAAAACTGCGTCGTCTATAAGCGAGCCGGCAACAATCCGCCGATGAAATCCGGCCGCGATCATTGGTGGCACGAGCTGGTCGAAACTGCCTCGGCCAATTGCCCCGCCCAGCCGCTCGACAGCGAAACGCCCCTCTTTATCCTCTACACCAGCGGCTCGACCGGCAAACCCAAAGGGATCAAACACACGACCGCCGGCTACAACCTCTTTGTCAAGAAGACCTTTCAGTGGGTCTTCGATTATCGCGACGAGGACATCTTCTGGTGCACGGCCGATTGCGGCTGGGTCACGGGCCACAGCTACATCGTCTATGGCCCGCTTTCGGCCGGGGCGAGCGTGCTCATGTATGAAGGTGCGCCGAACTGGCCGAAGGAAGACCGCTTCTGGGACATCATCGAACGCTACCGCGTCAACATTCTCTACACCGCTCCGACCGCGATCCGCGCCTTCATCAAGTGGGGCGACCAGCACGTCGATAAGCACGACCTCTCCAGCCTGCGGCTCCTGGGCACGGTCGGCGAAGGGATCAACCCCGAAGCCTGGATGTGGTACCACCGCAAAATCGGCCGCGAGAAGTGCCCGATCGTCGATACCTGGTGGCAGACCGAAACGGGCGGCATCATGATGTCGCCGCTGCCGGGAGCGATCGCCACCAAGCCCGGCTCGTGCACCAAACCGCTCCCCGGCGTGATTCCGTCGGTCCTCGACGAGAGCGGCCGGCCCGTCCAGCGCAATAATGGCGGCATGCTCTGCATCAGCCAGCCCTGGCCGGCAATGCTCCGCGGCCTGTGGGGCGACGACGAGCGCTACCGGCAGCAATACTGGTCGAAGCTCAAGGGGCACTACCTCACCGGCGACAACGCCCGCCAGGACGACGACGGCTACTACTGGATCATGGGCCGCATTGACGACGTGATCAACGTCAGCGGCCACCGGCTGAGCACGATCGAGGTCGAGTCGGCCCTGGTGAGCCATCCGCTCGTGGCCGAAGCCGCCGCCGTCGGCCGGCCCGACGAGCTCAAGGGCCAAGCCGTCGCCGTGTTCGTCACGCTCCGCGGCGGCACGCCGGGCGATGCGCTGAAGAGAGAGCTGCAAGCCCACGTGAAGAAGGAGATCGGCTCGCTCGCCGTTCCCGACGACATCCGCTTTACGGCGACCCTTCCCAAAACCCGCAGCGGCAAGATCATGCGCCGCCTCTTGCGCGACATTGCCGCCGGCAAGGAGCTGGTGGGCGACACGAGCACCCTCGAGGACTACGCCGCCCTGGCCAAGCTGCGGGAGGAAGAGGAATCGTAGGGCAGAGCTTCAAGCCTGCCATGCCAATTCCCTGATTAAACTTTCCACCGTTTTTGCTCGGCGAAAACCCCGCATTAAACTCCGTAACACCCTGTCTGACAACGACTTGCGACTTTAGGCGACTCCAGCCCGAGTTGAGCCAGTTTAGCGCCAGACCGCTTGATCCCTCTCGCTAAATATCAAGCGGGGCAGACTTCCAGCTGCCATACCCGCCACCTTCCACCAAATTGCCAATGAGCAAACGACCCTGTGACCGACGCTGCCAGCATCGGTGTGTCCAAACATACCAATAATTATATCATTTGTCCACTACACGGTCAAGGCTCAGCCGACAGTTTTCCGCATCAGCTCGCCGACTTCGATCGTCGCGCGGCGGATAGATGCTTCTTTTCAACCGCTGTCCCACACGGAGTGTGGGATTACACCGGCAATCCCGCGTGCGAATTCAGGCGTCCCCAACTAAGATTGACCCCCAGCTTACGAATCCGTAAGCGGACTCCTGCCGCCGCTCCCCGCCCTGCCTGTTTCGCCCCATGCCCATTGAGTTTCCCTGCCCGGCCTGCCACCAGCAGGTCCGCACTCCCGATGCGGCCGCGGGAAAGAAGGGGAAATGTCCCAACTGCGGCGCGGTCGTGATCATTCCGGCTCCGGTCGTCGCCTGGCCCGCAACAACGCCGCCCCCCAAAACTCCAGCTCCCCAGCCACCGAAGGGGCCGCCCGAGCCCAAACCCGCGCCTCCTCCACCCAAGTCCCAGTCCCAGCCTCCACCCAAGCCGCAATCGCGACCGCCCGATCCGGCCCGGATGCCCCCCTCCAAGCCGGCGAGCGCCGCCCCGCCACCTAGCACCGCTGCGCCGCCCACATCAGCCGCCCCTGCTTCTGCATCGATCGAATTCAACTGCCCGACCTGCAAGAAGATCGTCCGCACGCCCGCTGCCGCCGCGGGCAAAAAAGGGCAATGCCCGCACTGCCAGGCGGTCGTGCAAATCCCCACGCGGAGCACCGCCGCGAGCAAGCCCTTGGTCATGGCCAAGCCGCTGCCGTCGGCCAAGCCAATCGCGCCCAAGCCTGCCGCGCCTCCCCAGCCGGAACTGGAGATCATTGACCTGGAGGAGATGCCCGCGAGCGGGCCGGCCACCGGCGCAACTCCCGGCCTGACGCCGCTGGGCAGCGGCCTGACGCCACTCGGCGGCGGACTTACGCCGCTTGGCCCGGCTCCGCCGACATCGGGCGGTCTGATTCCGCTGGGCCCAGCACCAACAGCGTCCGCCTCCGATCCCTTCGCCGGTCTGACTCCGCTGTCGAGCTATCCCGCGGTGACGCCCCCCGCCAATCCACTCGGCCTGCCGCCATCGGCGCTTATCCCTGCGACCAACCCTTACGCCTCATCAGCCGCCGCTTACCAGCCCTATCAAGCGCGGACCATCAGCGACAGCCACCGCCGCGGCCTGGCCTGGGAACGCGACCCGTCGATGGACGCCTTCACCGAAACGATGACCCTGGTGCTCGGCTCGCCGCAGGAGGCGTTCAGCAACATGCGGCGCACCGGCGGCCTGGGCAACCCGATCGGCTTCATGATCATTGGCACGGTGATCGGCCAGATCGCCAACACAATTTACTATGGAATCATTGGTGGCTTTATCCAGGCCGCGGCGTCCCAGGCCCCCTTCCCCATCGAAAGGCTCATTCTCGCCGCTGCGATTCAGCTCGTGGGGGGCGTTATCATGGCGGTCATTCTCGGGCCGATCTTGATGCTCGTGATTGCCGGCATCCATCACATGTTCCTGGTGATAGTCAGCGGCGCGAACGCTGGGTACGAAGCGACTTTTCGCTGCTTGTGCTTTGTCAGCGGCTCGACTTCCATACTGTTCGCCATTCCGTGCGTCGGACCTCTGCTGTATCCATTTTTCGCGATCATTGTCCTGATCCACGCCTTCGCCAATGCCCACGAAACCAGCGGCGGCAAGGCGGCCTTCTCCGTCCTCGGCGTATTGTTTGGCCTTGTCATCTGCGGCTGCGGCTGCGGTATCATGTTCATTCTTCCCGCGATCGCGTCGGCGATGAATCAACTTCCTTAGAGTCGCCTTTCGCTCCGCGAAAGGACGTTCCCAGCGCGGAGCGAAAGGCGACAAGGCGTGCCTTATGGCCATCGAATTTCGCTGTAGCCAGTGCAGCCAGCTTCTCCGCGTTCCCGACGACAGCGCCGGCAAGAACGCCCGCTGCCCGAAGTGCCAGGCGCTGATGACCGTGCCGGCCGCCAGCCAGTCCCCCGGGCCGCTCACAGGAGCGGTCACTTCGTTTTCCCCGTCGCCGCTCCCCTCGACTCCCGCGCGGTCACCATCACCGGCAGCCTTCCCACCTCCCAAGCCGGCCGCCGGACAATCTCCGTTCGCCGGCCAGCCAGCGGGCGGAGCAGGAGGCGGAATGCCGCCGCCTCCCTCCAATCCGTTTGCCGGCCTGGGGACCGCGCCGCCCCCCAAGCCGCCGGGCAGTCCCTTCGGCGAGGCCAGCACCAACCCTTATGCCTCTTCCGCCTACGCCTATGTCCCCACGACCTTCGCAGGTCCCAACCTGCCGATCACCAATGTGGTCGTTCCGCTCGACCCGATCATGAGCCATGCTTGGCGCGTCTGGCAAGCCAATCTCGGCGTGCTCGTCGTCGTCACGGTCATCGTGGTTGTGGCCACTTACGCGATTGCGATTCCGCAGGCAATTCTCCAGGAGGCGCTGGCACAAAACAACGCTCCGGAAGGGGTCATCGCGGTCGCGATCATCGGCAACCTCCTGCAACAACTCTTACAGATTTTCCTGGGGATCGGCCAGGCGCAGATTGCCCTGAAGGCGGCCCGCGGAATGCCCGTCTCCATCGGCGATCTGTTCGGCGGCGGCCCGCGGTTCCTGTCCGTGTTCCTGGGCAACCTCATCGCGGGCATCGTGTTGTTGGTGGGCTTCATGTTGTGCATCGTGCCGGGAATTCTCCTGGCAATCTGGTTCTGGCCGTTCTATTACCTGCTCGTGGACGAGAAGGCCAGCATCGGCGATTCGTACGGCCTGGCGTCGACGATCACCGAAGGCAATCGCGGAACGACCGTGCTGATGTGGCTCGTGAGCATGGGGATCATCATGCTGGGCTGTCTGGCACTGGGCATCGGCGTCCTTTTCGCTACCCCTCTGGTCAGCGTGCTGTGGGCCACGGCCTACTTGATGATGGCGGGCCAAATCCCCTCGCAGCCGCAATACGTCCCGCAGTACGCGCCGCAATACGCGCCCCGATAACACGCCGCCAGGATCACGGGGCGGCCAAGCTTACCAAACAAGCTGATCATTTCGCCGCGGTGCTTGCACCGCGGCGAAATAACTGGCATGTTTTATCACGTCTTCGCCAGCGCCCGGTCGATGCGGGCCAGGCAGGCCTCGCGGCCCAAAATCGCCAGACAGTCGTAAACCCCCGGGCCGACGCTCTTGCCCGTCACCGCTACGCGGAGCGTGTGCACGATGTCGCCGATCTTGATTCCCTCGATTTCCAGGAAATTCTTCAGCGCCTCTTCGAGAGCGGCTGATTCAAACGGCTCGACCGTGGTCAGAACGCCCTTGAACCTGGTGAGCAATGCCTTGGACGGCGGCGGGGCGACCCGTTTGGCAAAGTCCTTCTCGTCGTACGCGATTGTGTCATCGGGCACGAAGAAGAAATCGGCATAGGCGAGGATGTCGCCGGCCGTTTTGAGGCGATCGCCCGACGCTTCCACGATCCGCGTCAGCTTCTCGCCAAGATCGCAGGGCGTCGGCTCGGCCACGAGGCCC
>JAKEHX010000156.1 GCA_022614795.1 Planctomycetaceae bacterium
CAGGGATGCTGGCTCGATTGGGCGGCGCTGCAAGTGCGTTTGCGCGATGAAGTCGCCGACCTCTTGCCCGCGGTCGGTTTTCTGCCGCTGTCGACGGCCCATCACAGCGAGCCGGGACCGCGACTGGCGTCGATTCCGGTGCAACTGGCTGTGGCAATGCCGCCGGTCGAGTTGGCGACGTGGTCGCCAATTCGCGTTTCGCTGCTGGCTGCCTGGGGCTGCCTCGCGCTGGCCGCTGTTGCCGCGGCGATGACCCTGCACAGCACGATCGCCCTCAGCGAGCGGCGCGGGGCGTTCGTTTCGGCAGTGACGCACGAGTTGCGTACGCCGCTGACGACCTTCCGCATGTATGCCGAGATGCTCTCCGAGGGGATGGTCCCGGATGCCGAGCAGCGGCAGCGTTATCTGCAAACGCTGCGGATCGAAGCCGACCGTTTGGCACATCTGGTCGAGAACGTGCTGCAATATGCCCGCTTGGAACGCGGCCGGCCCGGCAAGCGCCGCGAACCAACGTCGCTGGCCGCGCTACTCGATCATTGCCAATCGCGGCTGGCCGACCGCGCGGCTCAGGCGGAGCTGAAGCTGGTCGTCGATTGTCCGGAGGCAGATTGCCAAACGGCCGTGGCCACCGACGTCGCTGCGGTCGAGCAGATTCTGTTCAACCTGGTCGATAATGCCTGCAAGTATGCGGCCGCATCGAGCGACAAGCGATTGCACTTGGAATTCACGGTCCAGCCGCGGCGCGTGCTGATATCCGTCCGCGATCATGGACCGGGAATCGCTCCGGCGGGCCGCAAGAAACTTTTCCAGCCGTTCTCCAAATCGGTGCACGAGGCGGCCAATAGTGCGCCGGGCGTCGGTCTGGGACTGGCGCTGAGCCGGCGATTGGCCCACGATTTGGGCGGCAAGCTCGAACTGCAATCGCCATCGGACGCCGGCGCGGCGTTCGTGTTGACGCTACCGCGGTGATAAAACGTGACCGATCAAAGCCCTGATCATTGGTCAGGGTGCGTCGCCAGGTTTAACACCCCGACCACTGGTCGGGGCTTTAGTTCAGCGACGGGTCCTGCGGCACGTGCTTTGTCTTGATGGCCGGGGCGATGATCTCCTGGCCGATGGTGCCGACCACTTGCTCCCACAGGTCCTCGCGGTCGTCGAATACGAGCTTTTTGTCGGCCGGCATCGCCAGCCAGCCCCCGACCTTCATCTCCCCTTCCAATTGCCCGCCCGCCCAGCCGGCATAGCCCATGAACAGCCGGAAAGGCTTGGTGCGCTGCGAGACGATTTTCTCCAGGTCGTTCTTGTCGGCGGCGAAATAGACGCCCGGCAGCACCTCGGATTCGGCGCACGACTTCATGCGGTGCAGGCAGACGAGCGGCCCTTGCACCGGCCCGCCCAGATAGATCGGCCGGTCGCAGTCGAGTTCCTTCTCGGTCACCATTCGCCACACATCGCCCACCGTGTTTCGTGTGGGCCGGTTGAGCACCAGGCCAAACGCTCCCTCGTCGTCGTGTTTGATGATCAACACGACCGAGCGATAGAAGTTGCCGTCGCCCAGGTGGGGCGAGGCGACCAGGAATTGTCCTTGAAGATTGGACATGTCAGAAAGTGCAGCGCTGGCCGCGATGCAGCCAAAGAGCAATTCTCTCCGGCTCGCCCGGCAAGCACTATTCTATTTGGCTGCCGCACCGAGGCAAACCAGACACCAACTTTTCACCACTCACCACTCACCACTCACTCACTTCCCACCCCACGTCTCCCGCCACACGCATCCCGCCCACGACCAGCCGACGCCGAATCCGACCATCACGCTGCGCATGCCCCTTGTGAGTCGTCCATCGCGGCGAAGCTGATCGATCAAGATCGGAATCGTGGACGAGACGGTATTGCCGCAATGTTCCAGGACAACCGGCATCCGCTCTTCGGGCAGGCCCATCCGCTCGCGAAGTTGAGCCAGCATTTTGAGCGTCGCTTGATGCAGCAAAAAGAGATCGACGTCGCCCGACTTGAGATTCCCCGCGGCCAAGATGCTCTCGACCAGCTGCGGTACCGCCACGACGGTGAAGTTGATCAGGCTGGGGCCGTCCATATACAGGGCGCTTTCCCAGCGTTGCCGATGGCGGGGCCGAATCGCGTCCTTTTCGGGCCGGTTCCCTCCTTTGGTCACCAGCAGCGTATCCGCGCCCGACCCGTCGGTGCCGAATTGGAACGCGGTCAGCGAAGGTTCGGGAGCGGCTTCGACGAGCGTGGCCGCGGCCCCGTCGCCGAAAATCGTTCGCAGGCTCCGGTCGGTCGGATGGATGTACTTCGAATACGTCTCAGCCGTCAGCAACAGCACCCGCTTGGCAGCGCCGCTCTGAATCAGCCCGTCGGCCAGCGACAGGCCATACACATAGCCCGAGCAGCCGAGGTTGAAATCGAGCGCCCCAACACTCGTCTTCAGATCCAACCGACTTTGCAGGAGGCACGCCGTCGTGGGCAAGGGATAATCGGGGGTCTGTGTGCACAGGAGAACGAAATCGATCGACTTGGGATCGATGTCGAATTCGCTGAAGAGCTTCTGAGCCGCGCACACCGCCAGGTCCGAGGCGCATTCATCCGCCGCTGCAATGTGCCGGGAGCCGATCCCCGTCTTCTCGTAGATCAGGTCCATGTCCCAGCCGGGAAACTCCGCCTTGAGCTGGGCGTTGGTTTCGACGCGCTCGGGAAGATGGACCGCGATCGGCCCTACCGCTGCGTATTTCACGCTCACCAGCCTGCAAGAGACTTTCCCGGGCCGCCCAGCGCAACGTGCGCCGTCGCAGGCCCGCCACGGGGCAAGCCGTCAACGATAGCTGTGGCGGAAAGGGTGGTCAATCGCGGCGTGAGCCAAGTCCAAAGTCCAATGTCCAAAGTCCAATGCCCCAGGTCGATTGTCGCTGTGGTTCCGATAGTGGACTTTCAGGACTGCGACCTTGGACTTTGGACCTTGGACTTTGGACCGTCATGCCACGATTTCGGCCAGCGGCGGCAAGCCGACTTCATCCGCTGGCTTGTTCGGGCTGCACTGCCGCACTTTCTGGCCGTCGTGTTCATAGACGACGTTGCGGCCGCCGGCTTTCGCGCCTGTCAGAGCCGCCTGGGCACGAGCGAGAATCGCCGCGGCGTCGTCTCCCTTCAGTACGGTGGTCACGCCCACGCTCGCGGTCACGTGGATCATTTCGGGAATCGCCTTGCGGATCCGCTCGCAGAAAATCGACGCTGCCAAGAGGTCCGTCCCCGGCAAAAGCACGGCAAACACTTCGTCGCTCAGCCTGCCCACCAGATCGGTTTCCCGCAAATTGTGGTCGAGAAGCCACGCCAGCCGTTGCAGGACGCGGTCGCCGTGCAGCCGGCCGTGGTTTTCGTTGAGCTGCTGGAAATGGTCGATATCGAACACCGCGAGCGAGAAAACAGTCCCTTGCTCTTCGCGTAGCTCGAGCATTTCGTCCAAGGCGTCGTCGAACACCTGCTTGCTGTTGACGCCGGTGAGGGTGTCGGTCTGCACGGCTGCAAACGTGGTGAGCTGGGCGGTTTGCTGGCGAATCCCTTCATAGGCGCGTGCAACCTGGGCTGCCAGCTCCTGCGTCGGCTTGAGCAGCCGTTCTGCCTCGGCCGACAGGGGCATCCAATTGGCGGGCGTCGCTTCGCGGCTCATCGACTCAATCAGCTCCTTGAACCGCTGCAAGGTCGAATGGTGCAGTGTTAGATCCTTGCGGATGCCCTCGCCGATGCTCTCGAGATCGCGAATGATCATGCGGGCCCGTTTCAGCTCGGGGTGCGACGGCACCGTCTCCGTGGGCGCCTTTTTGAGGCGGCCCACGATGTAGCCCGAGAGCGCCACCACGGCCAGCGCGGCGGATGCGACACTGATGTTCCATTGGTCCATGGCAGCTTTCCAACGTCAGAGATCGAATGGCCGGAGCAGATCGCCCCGTATCTTCCCGCGAACCAGATGTTCGCGGACCTTAGTAATTCGTCCGCGAGCCAAATCCTCGCAGGCACACCAACCCCACAACTAGGGCGACGACCGACAGCAGAATCCAATGCTGGCGCTCCAGTCCGCCGAAGTGGCGCGCGACTTTTTCCAAGTATTCCCAAACCATGTCAACCATCGAAACACCTTGACGGAACGCGGTCGCGGAGCCTGAATCAGCTCCCTCGCGCAAACCTAGCTCATGCGCAAGACAAGTCCCTCGCCTCCGCTGGCAACTTCGTTACAATCGTCAAACGTGACAAGGATTTACGTCGCTGGTCGTAGGGCAGATTGGGGGCCACTGGGCCGCCCTTGCGAGCCTACCAGCGCGCGATACAATTCAATCTTCCCACTTCCCTGGGGCCGTAGCTCAATTGGTTAGAGTACCGGACTGTCGATCCGGTGGTTGCGGGTTCGAGCCCCGTCGGCCTCGCTTGACGTAAGCTCCGCTGAAATCTTGGGTTAGATTGCCTGCCCGCGTGCGGCAGTGTGGCGTTTTCAAGAGTCGTCAAAACGGTACGTACCGTTTTCGGCTCACCTGGCCCACACATGCCGCGAATTCCTCCCGACGCGCAGCCCAAGTATCGACTCCACAAGGCCATCGCCACTCTCTCGGGTCGCGGACCACTACGAGTGAAAGTGCGCCATCTGCCGATCCGCGGCGTTACATATCGCCTCTTCGTTCTGCTCGAACAAGCTCAGCCCAAGTAGTCGATAGTGGTTGGGAGGTTGTTCGTGTGGCGGAATTCCAAGCCACGAATAGTAGGGGTCGAACAACCTGGTGCGGCCCAGCCGCAACCCAAAGGAAGAGGAACCGCGGATTTCGCGAATATCGCGGATGAGGGAGAATATCGAATCCCTCACTTGATCGGCGCCATCCGCGAAATCCGCGGTTGTCCTCCGAAAACCTTCGCGAACCGCGAAGAAATGCAACGTTTGTATGTATTACGGAATTGTTTCCGGAAGAACCCGCATGTCGAAGGATGTACAATCATCCCAACACTGGGATTAACCGTCAATTCGCCGCCTCCGCGGAATAGGAGCGCAATCATGCTCCGAAAAATAACTTGGTTCCTGGCGGCGCTCTTTGCGGCAAGCTTTGTCCTGCTCCTGCTGGTGAAGTTCGGTCTCAACCCCCAGCCTGGTACTTTTGAACTTGAGATCGCATCGGCGATCCTGCAGCTAGGCGTCGTATCCGTCACTGCGGCAGTCGTTTCGCTCCTTACCTTCGAGTACCAGCAGGAGCGAGCGCGGGTTGAGAAGGACCGAGAGCTTGACCGAAAACGGCTGGAGTATCGCGAAAAACTGTTGAAGTCCACGCTCGCCAAGGCAATGGGCAGCTTCACTACCGTGAAGAAGGCGCGGCGACTGCTGCGGGCGCGAGCGATCTTACCGGACAATGACCCCACCAAGGACGTGGTGCTGGCACGGCCGTATGACGCCTATCTGTTGATGCTCAACGACGCTCAGTTGGAGCTGGAAAACCTGGCACGAGATGTGGAAACGAGCAAACCCGCCTTCACGCAGCCGGATGCACTCGTCAAACTCCTGTGGACGATGGAGAAGTACCTTGGCGAAATCCTGACTGAATACGAGAGTGAGCGAGCAGAATTCCGAGGTAAGCCGCTTTCGAGGGAGCTGAAGCTTCTGCCCAGGTTGTTCGATCTCATCGATCCGAATAAGGCGAGCCAGTTCAGAGAACAACTGGTGAAGCCTTACCACCTTGTTCAAAAGTTTGTGCGGAAGGACTTGCTGCATCCTCAATTGCCTAAGTTGGAGGCGGCTGGGCAAAGCCACGTCTCGGGGGAGGCGAGTTAACACACCATCCCTTCTGCGCCGAAGTCGCCAGACTTCAGGTTTTTCCGCGGATTCGGAACTCTGACGAGTTCCGCTACGGGATTCATTCACAACCTCTCACTGCTCGCGGACATTCTCCCGTCCTCGCCTGCTGGTGGCAACGACGACCAACACGGCCACAAATGCCGCTATGACAACGAGGACCGCGCCGAAGCAAGCCCACATCGGTATGAACTTGTCGATATGGGGCAACGCGAATTGCATCGGCATCATTCTAGCCAGGGAACACCGGGCATTGGCAATCACGCGCGAAAAAGCCCCGCCAGAGTAAGTCGGGCAATTACCGTTTTCGCGCGAACCGACTGCCGCATTTCCCGGTCAAACGTCCAATGGACTGCAAAAGGTTGCACGAGGGAATCAGCGGTGTAGAATGCCGCTTTACTCGATGAAACCGTCGAAATGGGCTCAGAGTTTTGCGCGTCTGTCGAGCCGGTCGGCCCTCAAATCAGCCCGCCTGCGGCTGGCCGCAGTGGGCTGAATGCGTTTCTTGAGCAGAAAGAGTGAGTAAGTGAGTGGTGAGTGGTGGCGGCCAGGTCTACAGGTCCCACCACTCACCACACACCACACACCACACACTTACTCACCACACACTTACTCACAAGCCCCGCCTCGCTAACATCGACTACCAAATGGGCAAC
>JAKEHX010000157.1 GCA_022614795.1 Planctomycetaceae bacterium
ACGTCCTTCCAGCCAATACCCGGGCTCGCGGGCGGCATGCGAAACGGCGAGAATCACGACTTCATCGGCGCCCAACTCAAAATAAACGACGTAGGGAAACCGTCGCATCAGAACCTGGCGAATATCGCGAGGAGATTCAACTCCCTCGGCACAGGCAAATTGCTGGGGCCGCTGCACGATTTCGCGAGTCGCGCGCTCGTATTCATCGACGAATCCGGCTGCTATCCTTTCGTCGCGCGCTGCATACCATTCGACGGCCTCGACAAACTCCCGTTGGGCAATCGAGAGGATTCGACTCGTCACGATGATCGCTTTCGAGCAAGGATATCTCGGGCCTGCCGAAGCGACTCGTCGATGCCAATCGTTCCCAACTCGCCGCGATGATAGGCCTCGGCACGCTGGGCGATTTCGCGTCCCAATTCCTCCGCATTGCGGTGGTTGGAGGGAGGGCGAAGGCTGTCGAGCAATGCTGAGGCCATTTCGGCCCGTTGCGATTCAGACAGCCGGAGTACTTGCTCTCGCAGGGAGGAGAGGTCGGGTGCAGGAACGGTGGTCATGGTGTTTCCCTTCGCCTCAATTTTAGCATGAATCGCACGCTGCTCGATATCGCAATTGCATCGCGCAAGATGGATCAACTCCGCGGTGCCTATGGCGACGGTTTTTTCAAGTCCGCGACCGGCAGCTCAGCGTACACGATCTCCGAACCGTAAAGGCTCTTGGCCGCGGCGAGCACATGGCCATCGCCGGAAATGATCGTCGAGAAGCCGTAGCCGCGCCAGCGCTGCGGCTGGTCGACGCTCCAGTTTGCGCCGATCAGGTGGTGTTTGAATTTGCCCACGTGCTGCGGCAGGCGGTGATAGAACCACTCGGCTGGATGCTCCTCATCGACCCAGGCGATCGGGTAGAGGAGGGCCCAGAGTTTTTGATCCTTGTAATCTTCCAGAATCGTATGGATGTCGAAGCAAATCGCCAGTCCGACGCGGCCATACTCGGTGTCAATCGTCTGAATGCCGCGGTCGCCGGGCGTGGCCCACGATTTCTCCGGCAAGGGCCAGGGATTCAGCTTGCGATAGTGCGCCGCCAGCCGCCCGTCGGGAGCAGCAAGGCAGACGGTGTTGAAATATTTCGGCGGCGGCCGCTCGTCGCTCGCACGATCGACAGCCGCGGCATCCACACGCTCCAGCAGCGGGATCGTCAAGTAAATCTTGAGTTCCTTCGCCAGTGCACAGAACTGCTCGGTCGCGGGACCTGGGACTGTTTGCGCATAGGGCGCAGGATCTTTTCCCCGGAACATTTTTTCAATTGGCCGCCCGGCGACGTGCCAGTTCCAGTGCAAATCTTGCGACACATAGCCGGTGATTGCCGTCTCGGGCAGGACAATGAACTTCGCGCCGCCGGCTGCGGCCTCGCGGACGAGGGCGGCGAGCTTTTTGCTGTTCGCCGCCACGTCGCCAAGCTCCGACGAGCACTGGATCGCCGCGACCTTGACGGTCCTTGGCCTCTCGTCGGCTCTGGCGGAAAGAGACATCCGTTGGCAGGTAAGCAATCCGGCGAGGCAAACCAAGCCAAAAATTACGGGGCGAACGCAAACATTCCACATCGCAAGTTCCTTCGTCAGGCGCCCCTGGACGAATTGGCTGCGAAGAATGATTGCACGGGCCGGTCGGAAGGCAAGTAACGAGCAGGCAAGCAACGAGCTGGCAACGGCGACCTGACTATCCGGTGCGGCTAGCCGCGGAGCAGTCGTGCTTCATGGGCCAGGCTTTCGACGAATCGCCGGGCCTGAATGAAGTCGTTGGCATTCAGGGTTTGGGCCTCGGGCCGTAAGCGATCGAGCATGGCCCGGCAAGCCGCGTCGATCTCCGCCGAGTTGGTATCGACGCCGCTGGCGCGTTCTTTGAACAGGGCCTCAATCGCCTGACGGTCGGTGCTAAACTGTTCACGGCGCAAGACGGCTGGCCAGTTGATCGTTCCGCTCAAGGGATCGAACTGGCTCACGCTCAGCCGCGCGGGAGCTTGCTGGCGGGCCAGGCGGACATATTGCTCGGTCGAGAGGGGCCGCGGGCGTTTGACAGCCCGCGACTCCGCATTGACCCGCCGCATCTCAAAGAATGTCTCGGTCGCTTCCAGCCGGTTCTCGATGTACTTCCTGCGGGCGTCCTCATAATTCTTCGCGGCTTCGCTGTTCATCAGGTTGGCCGCGCCAGCCGAACGCACGACATCGGCAAATCCGCGCTGCGCTCCCTCGGCCTCGGTCGAGGCGTGGCCATAGATCGACCCGCCGCCAAACCCGTAGCCAGGGATGTACGTCCCGCTCGATCCTCCGGGCACATATTCCTGAGCCCACACCAGCGAAGCGATGAGAACGACCACTGCGGCGGCAATGTGGTATCGCATAAACATAGTCCCGGTCACAGGAGTCGCGAAAATGCGCGGTGATGCTTTTAATCGGCTTGCGAGACATCCTATAATGTCCCCTACTGCGAAGCAACTATCGATTCTCTTCTAGCAGGGCTGTGCCATGCGCTCGACTTACCTCCTGGGTTTCGTACTGCTGGCTGGTTCGAATCTAATCCTTGCCGCCGCTGAGCCCGATCTGGCCAAACTCGCGGCGGGCCTGTCGGCAGGCAGCGCAGCCGAGCAACAGGCCGCAGCCGACGCGCTCGCCGATCTTGGCGCGGCGGCCGGCCCGGCAGTGCCGCAACTGCTCACGGCACTTGAATCCAAAGACGTGGATCTGCGGTGGCGCGCCGCTCGGGCGCTGGGAATGATCGGCGACGCGAAATCGCTCGATGCGCTGCGCAAACATGCGGCGGATACTAATGCGGGGGTCCGGGCCCAGTCGATCTTCGCGATAGCTCGCCTGAGGGCGGAAGACCAGGCCTCGCTGGCGGCGGTTATCGCCCGCTTGACTGATCCTGACCCGGCGGTCCGCAGGGCCACCGTGACCGGTCTGCGAATGCTCAAAGCGGATCGGACCAAGGTGATACCGCTGGTGGTGAAGGCCCTTGAGGATGC
>JAKEHX010000158.1 GCA_022614795.1 Planctomycetaceae bacterium
ACCATCGCCAGCGTCGCCCGCACCGGCCCCGCGGGAGCGATCGGCGACGGCAAGGTCTTCGTGCTCCCTGTCGAAGAGGTCGTGCGCCTTTCCGACACGGTCCGCGGCGTGGAAGGGGTGTCGTAGGTCTGTTGCCGTCACGCGATGCGCAGGGCGCGGCACGTCTCTTCATAGCTTGCTTCCAGCTCCACGGGCACAAACTGAGACTCACTGATCCACAGCGGCAACGTGGGCAACGGCTGGCCGATTGCCAACTCATGTGGCCAAGCTTCGACGCGCCATCGGTCGGCAGTCCGCTGCGCCCGGCAAGCGACCGCGTATATCGACGTGTCACCGATTACGGAGGGGGTGGGGCGGATCAACTCGGCAAGTTCTCGATAGAGATTGGCTGAACGAATCGTCACAGTATCGACGATTGCCACGGACACTCCTTGTTGTAGGAGCGCGTCGCACTTATAGACGAACGCCCGGCGGCTCTCCAAGCGGTCCTTGTTTCCAGGGCTCACAAGCTCGATCGCCGCCACCAGACGGCGCTCTAGGTCAGACTGCTCGTACACCAATACTTCGTATTCCGACGGCATTGGAAGCTCGCCTTCGACGAGCACGACCGGTGCTTGCGGCGACCAGGAGGTAGCAACTCCGCCGTTGCCGCCAGACATGCGCTCGGTCCAGGATTCGCTGGCCGCCTCTTCAAATGCTGCGACGTCAATCTCGAATGCCGAGCCGAGATGCACGCGCGGCTCGGCGAGATACTGCGGCGGCAGCTTGGCATTGAGCCGGTTGACGATGGTGCCAGGCCATTGGCCATGAAACCCCTCCCACGAATGATTGCGGGTGAGCGGCGGCCGAAAATGATCGCGCAAGGGCATCGAAAACTCTCCACTTCAAGATTCAGGCGTGTCCAGGATTGCCTTGAGTCGCTCGGCCAGAACGGGAGGAAGCTTGGCGAGCCACGATTGGTCGATGAGGCCGACGCCGATCATGTCTCGAATGTGCATGTGCTCTTTGTTGCGGTCAAGAATCAGTTCCATCTGCACCATTTCATGCAACTTCAGCACTCGAAACCCCGCCGGATCATCAATCGTCACGACATCGGGCGACGCCAATGGATAGTCGTCGCGGACCTTCTCGCCTGCAAACAGCAGGTGGACCGACTCACTCGGTTTGGCATCCGGATTCTCCAGGAACGTGGTGACGCCGAAAGTCTTCGCCGGCACGAACCCTGCTTGTTCCAGTGCCGTGGTCACGGCGGGCAAATCGGCCCGGCGGACGAGCAAGTCGATGTCGCGCGTGTTGCGGACCGCCCCTTCATCGACGCTGGCCACCCACGAAGCAACCGCGTTGCCGCCCGCGACGGCATACGCAATGCCCGCCTGGTTCAAGGCCGAAGTTGCTTTAAGCAGTCGCTCGCGCACTTTCTCCACGGCTCGCTCCATGCGGTCCAAAACGTCCCAGGGCATCGTAACCGTCGTGTTCGCTTTCATCCCTTGTATCGTAACTCTGCCTGCCCGCACGGGCCAATGGAAATACTCGCCGTGGCCGCAGGCTGCTGCTATTCGAACTGCAAAACCGTCTTGATCCCCTGCGGTTGGCGGTTCGTGTAATGCCAGAGCGATTGTTCCGGGCGGACGCGGGCGGTGATGAGTGCGGCCAGCTCGGCGGCGCAAGTACGCTTGAGCTGGGCCAAGTGCAAAAGCGCATCGGCGAAGTCGCGCGGGGCGGCATTCACGCAACCGATGTGCAGGTGATTGCGTACCAGGCCGTCGCGCATCAGCCGCTGGACGTTGTGCATCGCCGGCTGAGGCTTGCGCATGCTGCCCAGCCACACGATCACGCCACACGACCGGACCAGGCTGGCCGCCTGAAGCATTACGTCGTCGCTCCCGGTGCATTCGAGGCACAAGTCGTAGCCGTCACGCTCGACGTCGGCTGGCTCGAAGCGCGTGGCCTCGATCGGCTGATAGCGGCCGCCGAGCCTCTCGACAAGGCTTGCCCGGAACGTACGCGGCTCGTCGCGGCCGAGCATTGTCACCGGCCAGCCGCGAGCGACCGCGGCCAGCACCGCGGTGAAACCGATCGGCCCCATGCCAGAGACGAGGACGCGCGGCGCGTTCGTTGAACTCCAGACATCGCTGCTCAATCTCGCCCGTGTAAGCAGCAGGGCCTCATTGACCCCTTTCTCCGACACGGCCAGCGGCTCAGTCAATACGGCCAGGTCGGCGATTTCGGCTGGCACTCGGAACAGGTACTCCGGCCGGTCAAGCCAAAGCGGCTGCGAAAAGCCATGTTCGTGATAAATGCCCCGTTCGGTAAACGGCCCGAAGGGGAGCAAATCGACGCGCCGCGTCTGGCCGGGGAAGGCGCGGCGGACGACGGGCACCACCAGTTCGCCAGGACGAAAGTCGGTGACGCCCAGCCCCACTGCCTCGATCCGCGCGAGGCACTCGTGACCCAGGATGAGCCGCTCTTCGCCGGCCGGCGTCCACGGCGCGGCGGAGTGCAAAATATCGCGGTCCGTCCCGCAAACGCCCAGCTCGAGCGTGCGGCACAGCACTTCGCCATGTGCGGGATCGGGTGGCGCCGGCACGTTGATCAAATGCGGCTCGGTGGAACCACGTTGGGCGGCGATGGCGAGCATGGGTTGTGGAAGGGGGTGAAATCTGTGAAGCGAATGGCTTGATTCTACGAAGTTTGGCGGTCTTCATACTCATGCTCGTCCTCATCCTAGTCCTCGATCTCGAAATCGAGGACGAGGACGAGGACGGGGACGAGAACGATTACGAGGGACAGACTATTGCTCACGTGACAGTTTTCTCGGCGACTGGTATTCTGGCAGCCTATGCCCAACGCTCCGCATCACGACGATCATCCCGACGTCTCCGCGGCCAACGCCCGCGCCGGGCTGGTGCTGTTTTTCGTCTATCTGGCCGCCTATGCCGGGTTCATGGGCCTGGCCGCCTTCGCACCGCAAGCGATGGGCACGCCAGTGCTGGCCGGCGTCAATCTCGCCATCACCTACGGCATGGGGCTGATCGTCGGCGCTTTGGTCGTCGCCGCCATCTACATGTGGATCTGCGGCCGCAACGCTCGTGGTTCGCTCGCTCGTGGTCCGCGCGCTCCGCGAGCGGAAGTTTCGGCGCGCGGCGCGAGACGACCACAGGGGGAGGCCGGCCGGTGATCTACGAGACCAGCTACACGGCTGTCGCTGTGTTCGCCTTCTTCGTCGCCGTCGTCCTGGGCATCAGCTTCTACCTCGGGGCCAAGGCCAAATCGGCCAGCGGCTACTACGCCGCTCACGGGCAAATTCCCTGGTTCGTCAACGGCGTCGCCTTCGCCGGCGACTATCTCTCGGCCGCGTCGTTCCTGGGGATCTGCGGCATGATTGCCTTCTACGGCTACGATGGCTTTCTCTACTCGATCGGCTACCTGGCCGGCTGGATCGTCGCGCTTTTGGTCATCGCCGAACCGCTCAAGCGCCTGGGCAAATTCACTTTCGCCGACGCCCTGGACAGCAAGTTCAACAGCCGCGGGATCAAGCTGGCCGCGGCGATCAGCACGCTGGTGGTGAGCGTGTTTTATCTGATTCCGCAGATGGTCGGCGCCGGCGCGCTGGTCAAGCCGCTCTTGGGCTTTCCCGAGCACTATCAGGGAGTGGTGGTGGTCGGCGTCGTCGTGGTGCTGATTGTCGTCACCGCCGGCATGGTCTCGACGACTTGGGTGCAATTCATCAAAGGGGGCCTGCTCGTTGTCTTCTGCACGATTCTGACCGCGATGATCCTCAATCGCGGCCTGGAAGTGAAGCGACTGTCGGGACCGCCCGGCGAGACCCGACCAACCCCGGGCGAAGTGACATCGGTCGACTTTATCGAGCCGACTGGCCAGTGGATCGGCAGGCCCTATGTCCGCGAGCGCACCGAATCGGGACGCATTGTCACTTACCGGCAGACCCTAGTGGACGGCCAGGTCGTCTCCGTGGCCCGTTGCCAGACGCTGGAAATTCGCAGCGGCAAGCGCTTCGTCGATGGCCTGCCGCAGGGCAACGGCCCAGGTCGGGCCGACTTTTGGCCTGTGGGCGCCGTACGTTCGCTTCCCGGCCAGCGCGACAAGACCGGCCCGCTCGGCCCGGCTGGCTACCTGGCAACGTTGCAGCAAAGCGAGGTGGAAACCTGGTCGTCCGAAAAAATCGCGGACGATGCGGGCACCACGACCGTCTATTATCCGGTCGTCAAACCTGGCGCCGACCTCCTCACTCCCGGCGGCAGCCCGACGTTCAGCGCTCTGAGAAGCAACCTGTTTGTGGAAAGCGAAAGCCGCCAGGTCTTCAGCTGGAAGGCTCTCGCCGCCAAGCTCGATTTTCTCTCGCTGATGATCGCCCTGTTTGGCGGCACGGCGTCGTTGCCGCACATTCTGATTCGCTACTACACCGTCAAAGACCAGGCTTCGGCCCGCAAAAGCACGGTCGTCGGCATCGCCAGCATCGGTTTTTTCTACGTCCTGACGCTGTTTCTCGGGCTGGGGGCGATGACCAGCGGCACGCTCGACGTGACCGATTCGAACATGGCCGCGCCGCTCTTGGCCCGGTCGTTCGGCGAATTGCCCTTCGCGGTCATTTCAGCAATTGCGTTCACGACGGTCCTCGGCACAGTCAGCGGCCTGATCATGGCGGCCAGCGGGGCAGTGGCCCACGACTTTCTGGCGAACTTCTTGAAGATCGAGATGAACGACGCGACCAAAGTCCGCGCCGGCAAGGTGACGGCTGTGGTCGTGGGAATCATCGCGATCGTGCTCGGAATCCTGTTCGGCAGGCTCAATGTGAACTTCCTCGTCGGCTGGGCGTTTAACGTGGCGGCATCGGCCAATCTGCCCTCGCTGATCATGCTGCTCTTTTGGCGCGGTACGACCAAGCAGGGCATTACCGCTGCGATCTTCGTCGGCATGCTCTCGTCGCTGGCCTGGATTCTGCTCTCGGCCCAGTGCTACAAGGACGTCTATGGCCTCGATCCGGCCGCCGCCCTGGTCCCCTTCAGCCAGCCGGGGATTGTCACGATCCCGCTGGGCTTTGCGGTGCTGGTGGCGGTTTCGTGGCTGACGCGGGAGAAGTAGGGGCTAGCACAACGCCCGCTCACGGGTCGACGCCGCTTCATTCTACCGCGACCGGACCGGCATGGATCCCGCCTATGCGGCCCGCACGACGACGGGCAAGTATCGCACCACGCCCTTGCGGGCGCTCTGGCAACATGCCCCTTATTTCCACGACGGCAGCGCCGCGACGCTGCGCGACGTGGTGGAGCACTACAATCGCGTGCTGGAGCTGGATCTCAGCGAGCGGAAGAAGCTGGATCTGTTTGAATTCCTGAAGTCGATTTAAGCGCCCCGCCATCAATGGGCGATCCCGATCGTGAAGGCCGCGCCGTAAAAGGCGGTGTCGGAAGTGAAATTGGCCGTCGCGGCGGCCACGTCGTCCAAACCGAAATTCTGGAAGATAGATGGGTCAACGTCGGTCGTCCAGATTTGGTATTCGAACAAAGCGCGGACGAAAACGAGTCCCCGGCAACAGGCCAGCTCATGGGACCATTCCACGCCCCCTTGCACCTCGACAATGGAAAGCGTTTCGTCAACCTCTTCGAAACTAGCAATGCCGGTCGATGTGCTACCACCGGAGCTGAGCGCGATGGTGTTTGCCGCGTCCGTGTCGCCCCACAAGACCGAACCGCGGAGGCTGCCAAATAGCGAGAACCCTCGATCACCGACGGGGCGCGTCGCTTCCAGCACGCCGGTCAGTCCGGTCCCGTGAGTTTGGCGGCTGTAGGAGGCATAACCCAACCCAACGGCATCGAGCACGTGGAGCTGCTCGTTGTGGCGGATCTCGGCATAGCGAACCCCCAGGCCGCCCAAAAAATCCCAGTTTGGCCTGCACAACCGCTTGGTGAGTTCCAAGTCAATCGTATAAGCATTGACGATGGATGCGCCATCCACCACTGACGCACTTCCAATACCGCCGAAATCAATGTCGTTGACTGCCGCGGCCGACGTAAAGTCCCAGTAGCGAGCGCGTGCACCCCATCCATTGGGGTTTTCCAAACCGATCCAGACCCGCGGGGCGGCGCCGTAATCGTGGTCAAAGTCATTGCTGTCAAACGCCACGCCGTTTTCAAACGATACGTTGTTGTCCCCCAGCAGTTCGGGCCGTAAGTACGTGGCCTCCACGGCGGCGATATAGGTCCAGTAGGGTCCGTCGTCGCAATAGTCCTCCAGCGGAGCTTGCTCGACGGAAGGAACTTGCGCCACGGGCGGAGCAAAGACAGCGTCGCCGGCAAAGTAGTCGTTGGCCAGGCTCGGCGCGGTCAAGCCCCAAACCACTGCCAAAAGTGCCAGCAAGTGCAAGAAAGATCGCTTGCTCATGCTTGTCCCTCCGTGAAGCAATTGCCCTAGGCTCTGGGGTAGCTAACCCGCACTGGTTTGTCGGGAGCCAGAGCCCCTGGTCCCTTGCCTTCGCCATCGACCCGCCTTAATTCCCGAATTACGATTTCCGCGCTAGCCGCTACCACCCGAAGAACCGCGATTGGCGGAAGATTCGCTAGAGTTTGCCATCAGCTTGTGCCCGCGGCGTCGCGTCCGCCGTCGGGTTCGTACAGCAAGTGACGCGCGAATTCTATTCCGCTGGGAGTGATGTCCTCCGGCACGCCACTGTCTTCCAGAAATAGCCAGGAATAACTGAGGTCAAAGTAACCCGCGTCGATTCCCAGCAGCGGCAGGAATCGCATGAGCACAATATTGCCCGCGGCCGACCCATCATCGAGTACCGCGCGGACCGCTTCCGCGGTGACATCGGCGGCCAAGAGCGGCTTTAGCAACTCCAGTCGTGCCGGCGTAAGGGCCGACTCGATTGTGTCCGGTGGACACAGTCCGGCGGTCCGCTCGTCGGAGATTCCCAGGACGACGCCCATCGCCCTGGCCGCCAGATCCGGCGCACAGTGCGGATTGGTTTCGATATATGCCAGCAGCTTGCGCTGGTCCTCTTCCGTCAGATCGCCAGTCGAAAGCCGGGCGGCGATGTCGAGAATTTCCGGCGGCGGCCGCTCGTGCTTCTGCCGGTGAAGCTCCTGTTGCCGCCTGGCCTCCTCGCGGCAATCAAACGCGTCCACGACTTTGCCGCTCCGGTACAGTTCGTAAGTCCACCAGCCGTCCCAGGATGCCCGAGCCAGGAGCGCATGCGTCTTGAGCTGCTTCGAGAGATCGACGGCGAACTCTGGTGTGCGGTCCGGCTGGCTGTCGAGGATGCTCACCCACCCGCCCACGGGAGTTGAAACGACAAGACCCCGGAAACGCGCCCCATCGAGCTTCAAGTACTCCTCCAGCGGCTTATCGCCAGGACGATAGCCTTGCTTCTTGAGCGATTGCTTGATCTTTGCGATGGCGCGATCGAGATCATCGCTCTTGACATGCAGGCTGCATCGAACGCTGGCCATGATGAACTCGCGGACGCAGGAGTTGGACAATCGTGGCCGCACAAGGCCATTGTTACTCGCCTGTTACCGATCCGACCGGCGTCAATGTACGAAATCCATTCCAGGCCGGCTACCATCGGGGACATCTCATGCGTTACCGCCTCCGCACGCTGCTCGTTTGCCTTACGCTCCTGAGCGTCCTCTGCGCAGGTGCTGGCTGGTCGTGGCGGCGGAACAAGGCCGAGCAGAAGGCAGTCCAAACGCTGATCGCGCGCGGGGCGCGAGTGGACTATAGCGACACTGTTGGGTCGGGAGCGCTCGGGGACTGGGTGGACGCACGCCTGGGACGAGAGTTCCGCTCGGATGTGGACACCGTTCGCGTGGACAACTACAAAGCCGACGATCCAGAAATTGTACTCGCGCTGCGGCGGCTGCCGGGGCTAAGGCGGGTCAGGGTGGAATGCTGGGTCGGAGAAGTTGAATCTGCGGCAAAGCTGAGGAGCGAGCTGCGCGATACGGACGTGGAAGTGGAGATTGACCACATGGTCTGGTAAGCAGGCGGAGCGGGTTTTGTAGGCCCACACTCGGTGTGGGCCATGACCTGCGCTCGGGCCAGGCGCAACAAGAACTCGCGCAAGACGCATGTCCGATTGCGGAGTATGGGACTACTTTTGCTAGCGGCGGATTCGGCGGACGGGGCAAGCTGTGGCGAGCTTGCGGGCGTCGGCTTGTCTTTTCAAGTCGCCCGAGCCGATAGCGATAAGTGATGCAGTGCGCAGCCCGCCGAGGGAAACACTGCGCCGCGAGCGGGCCGAAGGATCGGTGCTGCTTGATGGTGGATTGCCAATATCGACGCGTTTTCGAACAGGGGCGGATTAGAAATCCGTCCTACGTGGTGCCGGCGAGGGATCGCCGGAATATGGCCAGGATGTGCCGTCGCTCCCCCTGCGTGCAGCCCTTGGTCGCAGCGATGCTGCTCGGTGTCGCTGCTGCCGCTTGGGGTGCGCCGCCCGCCGCCAGCAACACGGACGATCCGTTTGCGGTCGCGGCTGAGCATTATTCCGCCGGCCAGTGGCAAGAGGCCGCCGACGGATTTCTGGCATTGGCCGATGCAGTGGCTGACAAAGACCGGGCAGCCAATGACCGGGCGGCCGCAGCGCGCTTCTATGCCGGCGAAGCGCTCGTCCAGTTGGGCAAGCTCGATCAGGGCCAGCGGCAGCTCACGCAGTTCCTGGACGAGGCCCCTGGCCACCGCTTCGCCAAGTCCGCGCTCTTCCGCCTGGGAGAATGTCTATTGCTGGCAGGCAATGGCCCGGAGGCTATTGGCAGGCTGGAGCAATTTCGCACCACGTATCCGAGCGACGAACTAAATGGCCTGGTGCTGGCCTACCTGGGTGAGCTGAATCTGCGGGCCGGCAAGCTCGACGAGGCGCTGGCTCATTACGAGCGGGCCTTGCGTGAATTTCCCACCGGGCCAATGGCGATGCAGTGCCGCTTTGGAATCGGCCGCGCTCAATTGCTCGCCGGAAAGCCGGACGAATCGCTGGCGGCTTATCGGCAGGTCGCCGCGGGCGATGGACCGCTGGCCGACGATGCAGCATTGCAGATTGCGATCGTCCAGTACAAGCAGCAGCAATATCGAGCGGCCGAGGAGGCACTCAGCCCGTTTGAGACGACACACCGCGCGAGTGAGCTGCGGCCGCTGTCGCTCTATTGGCGAGGGCTGTCGCAATTGTCCGACGGCCGCCCGGCGGAAGCGGCGGCTGCCTTACGGGGGGCGATCGAGGCGGCCGCCGCGGGGCATGCCGGCGCAGCGCACCACTTCGCCCTGGCCGACGCCCTGCGGCAGGCAGGCGATGCTGCCGCCGCAGACGAAGAGTACAGCCGCGTACTCGACCGCTGGCCCCAGTGCGAGCAGGCCGACGACGCGCTTTACGGCCGGCTCTTGATCGCCGATGAGCAGGATAACTCGGAGCGGGCCCAGTCGCTGGCGGCGGAGTTGGCCCGCCGCTTTCCGGCTAGTCCGTTGCAAACCGCCGCGCAGCTCACGCAAGCCCGCCTGCTCGTGAAGCGGCAGGAGTACGCAGCCGCCGAGCCGGTTCTGGACAAACTCGTCCTGGCCGGCGGTCCGAACCAGGCGCAGGCCCGCTATCTGCTGAGCATCGCGCAGTTTGGCCAGCAGAAGCTTGATGCGGCCCTGGCGACGGTGGAAGCCACTGCGACCGATGACGCGCGCCTGGCCGCGGCCACCGGCGAAGTGCGCTTGGCGGCGCTGGTCGGGTTGAAAAAGTTTGACCAAGCCCTGCCGCTGCTCAAGGCGAAGCTCGCCGCCACGATGGATGAAGCAGCGGCCAGCCGCTGGCGCACTCAGCTTGTGCTGGCCCTGGCGGAGCTGGGCCAGATCGACGAGGCGGCAAGCGAGCTCGACAAACTCCCAGCCGCGGCACTGGCGGATGAAGACGCGGCTGGCGCGGCCTTGGCAGTGGCCGAGAAGGCGTATCGGGCCCGCAACTATGCACTTGCCAAGCGCTGGTTCGAGACGCTGGCGCGGGACACGACACCGGCGGCTCTTCGCGGCCCGGCCCTCTCGGGTCTGGCCTGGACGCAGCTTGCCATGGATGGCAAACAGGCGTCGGCTGAGACTTTTGAGCGCGTGCTCCGCGAAGATCCCGCCAGCCCACTCGCCGCGGAGGCGGCCCTCGTTCGCGGGCGTGCACTCGAGGAGCAGGGAGACCACGCTGCCGCCTTGGCCGCGTATCGCCTGGTGATCGACAAGCATTCCCGCTCGCCGCAGCTTCCCGCGGCTTTGCTCGCGGCGGGCCGATTGCACGACAAGCTCGATCAGGACCGCGAAGCGGCGGAGCTGCTGGCGCGGCTGGTGCACGATTTTCCCGAGTTTCCCGAGCGGGATGCCGCGATTTACGCCTGGGCCTGGGTGCTGCACGACCAGGAGCAGCTCGACGAAGCGGACGCCCAGTTCACGCGGCTGTCGGACGAGTATCCCGCCAGCACGTACTGGGCCGATGCAACGTATCGCCTGGCGCAGCGAGCCGCACAGAGGAAAGACCACGCGCGAGCCGCGGAGCTGGCCGAGCGGATTATCGCTGCCGATTGCCCAGCGGAGATTCAGGAGCACGCGCTTTATTTGCGCGGACAAACGGCAGCGGCGCTGGGCCAGTGGAGTGAAACGGCCCATTTTCTGCAGCAGCTCCTGGAGAAGCATCCGGCGACAGCGCTCAAACTGTCGGCGGAATACTGGCTTGCCGAGGCTGAGTTCCGCCAGAATCGATTTGCCGAAGCCCGCGCCCGGTTCGAGCGATTGATCAGCGAGTCGCCTGGCCGGCAAGCCGCGTGGGCGCAGGCGGCGCCCCTCCGCGTCGTGCAATGCCTGACGCAAGAGAAGCGCTGGGACGAAGCGATCGCGCAAGCGGAAACGGCACTCGCCGACCAGACTCAGTCGGCCCAGCGATTTGAATACGATTTTCTGATCGGCCGTTGTCTCGCGAGTCAGGGAAAGCTGATTGACGCCCGAGCGGCTTACGAGCGCGTGACCGGCGCGCCCGCCGCTGCCGGGACCGAAACGGCTGCCGCGGCCCAGTGGCTGATCGGCGAGGCGCTGTTTCATCAGAAGCGCTACGCGGACGCGCTGTCCGCCTATGAGCGGTGCAGCGGCCACATGAACTATCCGCGCTGGCAAGCGGCCGGACTTTTGCAGGCCGGCAAATGCCGCCTGCTGTTGGGGCAGAGGGACCGGGCGATCGCCGACTTTAAAAAGCTGGCCAGTGAGCTGGCCGAAACGCCCTATGCCGCCGAAGCCCGCCAGCGGCTGGCCGCGCTGGAAAGCTCCAGCGAATCAAGAACTCAATAGAGGTCATTTATTCCGCATATGCGGTCAAGGACACGCCATGTCGAGTCGAATTCGTCCAGCAATATCAACCTCACAACTCTTCGACAGCGCTCCACCAGCGAGCCCAATTTGTACTTTGCAATTCCTACTTCGCAATTTGCAATGGTTTGTGGTCCCGATTGCAAATTGCAAAACAGGAATTGCAAATTGCAAATTTGGAAGTCTGCTCCGGCTAGGGCGCGCTGGGATCCTCGGCGCTTGTCTGTGGGCTCTTGCCGCCACAAGCGTCCTGGCCCAAGCGCCGGCTGCCGCACCCGCCAACGAGCAAGTGATCCACACGAAGAACATGCTGACGATTTTTTACGACGGCGGCCCACTCATGCTGCCGATCGCGATTTGCTCGTTCGTGCTTTTGATATTCGTGTTCGAGCGGTTCATCAGCCTCCGCCGCGGCCGCGTGATTCCCGGACCCTTTGTCAAGCGGTTCCTCCAGCAGCTGCGCGACGGCCAGCTCGACCGCGAGAAGGCGATCAAGCTATGCGACGAGAACAAGAGCCCCGTCGCGATCGTGTTCGCGGCAGCGATGAAGAAATGGGGGAAGACTTCGGTCGAGGTAGAACAGGCGATTCTTGACGCTGGCGAGCGGGTCGCCAATCAGCTCCGCCGCCATTTGCGGATGCTCAACGGCATATCGCAGGTTTCGCCCCTGTTCGGCCTCTTGGGCACCGTGGTCGGCATGATCCTGTCGTTCAACTCGATCGCCGCGACGGCCGTCGATGGCCAGCGCGAGATGATGGCCGCGGGCATTGCCCAGGCGCTCATCGCGACGGCCGCCGGCATGGGCGTGGCGATTCCGGCGCTGCTGTCGTACCTCTTCTTCCTGGGTCGAGTGGATCAACTCATTACGGAAATCGACGGCCTGGGACAGCAGATCGTCGAGCTGATCGCCGCCGACTCCAGCGAAAACCGCCTCCGCCGCTCGAGAGCCGCTTAAACCACTCACCCACTCACCACTCACTCCTGCCACATGCCCCTCAAAGTCCATCAAGACGAGCTGCCGGCCCTGAACCTGACGCCGATGATCGACATTGCGTTCACGCTGATCATCTTCTTCATGGTTGGGGCGCGGTTCACCGAGCTGGAGCGGAAGGTCGATCTGTCGGTGCCGGCGGTCGGCAGCACGGCAGCACTGACGCCGACGCCCGAGCGGCGGATCATCAATGTTTATCGCGACGGGCGGGTCGAGCTCGATCGCCGGCCCGTGTCGCTGGGCCAGTTGACCGCCCAATTGGCCGACGCGCAGCGGCAATACGCCGAGCTGGGAGTGGTGATTCGGGGCGATGGGCAAGGGCCGTTTCAGCACGTGGCCGCCGTCCTCACCGCGTGCCGGCAGGCGGGGATCGCCGAGATGGGCATTTCCGTCCGGCAAGGCAACGACTCGACGGGAGGCACGCTCAACCGCTGATGTCCCCTCTCCTCTTTGCACTCCGGCCGGCGATGACCGACCGCACGCTGGCGATCGTGCTGGCGGCGGGGTTTGTCGCCGTGTTTATCGCCCTGGTCGTGATGGTCTGGACACGGTGGGGGCAGGCCCGGCCGATGTCGAAGTGCGCTGGGCTGTCGTTTGCGGCACATGCCCTGCTATTGATCTATGCCTACAGCACGCAGGTCTTGTTCGATCAGCCGGGGAGCCTGTTTGGCCAGGCGGTCAAGGTGTATGTGCCGGACGCGCACGACGACGAAGAGGCCGCCCCGCATCCGGAGATCGGCGAGCCGCAGGCGTGGGACCAGCCGGGAATCGACAATGCGCCGGAGCTGAACGCCCTGGCCCCATCGCCGGCGCGGCCTGACTTCCGGCCGCGCGAGATCGAGCGGATGGCCCCGGCGCTGCCGACTCCCGCCATCGCGCCGCCGCGGATTGCGCCGCTGCCGATGGCAGGTGCTCTCTCTCCGCCGCCGAATTACGATCCGCTGCCGTTTCCAGAGCCCCGGCCCGCGCAGGGGCCGGCTCCGGCCCAGGCGCTTGATCCGGGCGACCTGGCCGCCAGCGGGCTGATGCCCGCCGCCGAGCCCGGCGACTTGACCAACCTGTTGCCGGATCAGCCCGCGCCGGGAGCGCCGTCGCCGAATCAGGCGGATGTCGCCGCCAAATCGCCGCCGGCGAGCGAGCAATCGGGCCAGACGACGCCTTTGCCGCCGCCCGATGCAGGAGCGCCCGAAGCAGGGACCGGTCAAGCTTCGTCGAGCACGCAGGCCACCGTGCCGCGCCGTTTGGGCGACGGCCAGGAGGTGGCCGAGCCCCTGCGGGCCCGCGTCGTGGCCGATCGGCTCAAGGTGGCGCAGCAATTCGGCGCGACGCCGCAAACGGAATCGGCCGTGGCCGAGGCGCTGGCGTGGCTGGCCGCCAACCAGGCGGCCGACGGCCGCTGGGACGCCGCTGCTCACGGTGCCGGCCGCGAGACGCGCACGCTCGACATCGACCGGCAAGGCGCTGGCGCTC
>JAKEHX010000159.1 GCA_022614795.1 Planctomycetaceae bacterium
CGAGCTCAACGGCTACCCGCTCGGCACGCGGGCAGGCCAGGTAAAGGGGACGATTAGAATCCGCAGCCGCGACAAGCGCCCCAGCTCCGCCGACCGTTTCCTCAAGACCTTCGGCAAGCCGGACCGGCTTTTGGCGTGCGAATGCGAGCGGTCCAGCGAAACCACGCTCAAACAGGCTTTCACGCTGATTGGCGACGAAGGGCTCGAGGCGATGCTTGCCAAGGGAGACGGCCGCCTGGCCCGGCTGGCCAAGAGCGAGCTTTCGGGCCGCGAAGCCGTCGCCGAGCTGTATTGGTCGGCGCTCGGCCGCGATCCGACTGCCGCTGAGCTGGCCGCCGCCGAAGAGCTGCTCGCCTCTGCCGGCGAAGATCGCTTTCCAACGCTCCAGGACATTGCCTGGGCCGTCCTCAACTCCAAGGAATTTGTGTTCCGACACTAGCTCTAAATCCAAAAAATGACTCGCAACCTGACTCCCGTTTGGTTGGTGCTTGCTCATTGGTGCTTCGCCGCCGCTGCCCTGGCCGGCCCTGCCGACAAGCGCCTCGACATCTACTGGATCGACGTCGAAGGGGGCGCCGCGACGCTCCTGGTCACGCCTGCTGGCGAAACGGTGCTGATCGACTCGGGCAACCCACAGCGGCGCGATGCCGATCGGGTGTTGAAGATGGTCGGCGATGCGGGCATGAAGCAGATCGACCATTTGATCATCACCCACTATCACGGCGACCATTTCGGCGGGGCGACGCTCTTGGCGTCGCTCATTCCAATTCGCAACCTCTACGACAACGGCCAGTTCGACAACATGCCCGACAATCCGGGCAAGGCCTACTTCGACCTCAAGGCCGATGCCAAACACGTCGTCAAGCCCGGCGACCTTTTGCCGCTCAAACAGCTTGAGGAGTCCAGCGCCTCGCAGCTTTCGCTCCGCTTTCTCGGCGGCAAGCAGAAGTTCATCGATCCGCCGGCTGATGCGGCTGATAACGCGACCGTCTGTGCCGCCTCTCGCGCGAAGGAACGCGACGGCTCGGACAACGCCAACAGCCTGGTGATGGTGGTCACGTTCGGCGGCTGGCGGTTTTTCGACGCGGGCGACCTGACCTGGAACCAGGAGGCCCGGCTCGTCTGCCCGAAGAATCTCGTCGGCCAGGTCGATGTCTATCAAGTGACCCACCACGGCCTCGATTCGAGCAACAACCCGCTCGTCCTTCAGACGCTCGAGCCGCGGGTGGCGATCATGAACAACGGCATGCGCAAGGGCTGCCTGCCCGAGGTGTTCGCCAATCTGAAAGAAACGAAGTCGCTGGAGGCGATCTACCAGGTCCACAAGAACCTCCGCGACGACGGGGCCGCGAACAACGTCGCGGACGACTACATCGCCAACAAAGAACCGGAATCGGCTTGCAAGGGGAACTACATCAAGCTCTCGGTCGCTCCCGACGGCAAGAGCTACACGGTGAGCATCCCGACCAACGGGCACGAGCGGATATTCGAGACGCGGTGAGAAAGGCGAGCGGGGGGCGTGAGCCCCCTGAGGAATTCGGCCATGACGTGCAAAGTTGTTCGCTTTGGACCGTCTCGGCGAGCTGTGCTATCCACCGCCGGAATTGGCCTGCTCAGTCTTGCGGTACCGCGACAGTTCGATCGTGCACCGCATGATTTCGAAACGTGCGAGGAGGAAGATCGAGTCTGGACAGAGTTTGCCATGCGTGAATTCTTTCGTGGATATGCGGAAACCGACGCGATCTACGATGATTTGTGAATTCGTGAATTCGAATTACCTGCCTGGAACAAAAGAGACAGGTGAGACAATGTGGTCATCAAGCGTGAATCTCTCCCGCCGCGCCATCCTCCGTGCCGGCGGCGCGGGTTTACTCGGTCTCACCGTGCCGCAGCTCTTGCGTGCGGCTGAGGCAGCCAAACAGCCGGGCGGGCTCAAGGTCCGCGCCAAGCGGGTCATCTTCCTATTCCAGTGGGGCGGGCCGAGCCACATCGACATGTTCGATATGAAGCCCAATGCGGCCGACGGCATTCGCGGGCCGCTCAAACCCATCTCGTCGAGCTGCCCCGAAATGCCCGTCTGCGAGCAGCTTCCCGAGACGGCCAAGCGGATGCATCTGGTCACGCAGATCCGCACGCTCACCCACACGATGAAGAACCACAATTCGGCCGGCTACTACGCCCTCTCGGGGCACGCCCCGCCGACCGACGACCAGCGGCTCCGCGACTCGCTCGACCTGTACCCGGCATTCGGCAGCGTTGTCGATAAGCTCGCGCCCCATGCCAACGGCATGCCCACGTTCGTCGCCTATCCGCACGTGATCAGCGACGGCTCGACTACGCCCGGCCAGCACGCGAGCTTCCTGGGAAAAATGCACGACCCGCTCCTCTTTACCGAGGACCCCAACTCCTCCGGCTTCCGCCTCCCCGAACTGAGCCTGCCCGACGGCTTGCCCATCGACCGCCTGCACCGCCGCCGCGAAATGCAGAAGCTCGTCGATCGGCAAACGCGCCTGCTCGACTACTCGGCCGAGGCCCGCGGCTTCGACCAGTACTACGAGCGGGCCATCGCCATGCTCACCAGCGACAAGGTGCGGCAGGCGTTCGACCTCTCGGCCGAGCCGCCTGAAACCCGCGACCGCTACGGCCGCAGCACCTACGGCCAGTCGTGCCTCCTCGCCCGCCGCCTCGTCGAGGCCGGCGTCAAGTTCGTCACCGTCTATTTCAGCAACACCATCGGCGGCCGCAGCACCACCAGCGGCGGCTGGGACACCCACGGCTTCGACAACACCCGGATGTTCCCGATCGTCGAGAAGTACCACTTCCCGCGGACCGAAGAGACGCTCCCCACGCTGCTCGACGACCTCTCCGAGCGGGGCCTCCTCGACGACACGCTGGTCCTCTGGATGGGCGAATTCGGTCGCACCCCAAAGATCAACGAGAACGCCAGCCGCGACCACTGGCCCAACTGCTACACGGTCCTCATGGCCGGCGGAGGCGTGAAGCGGGGCTTCGTCTATGGCAAGAGCGACGCTAGCGGCATGTACCCCGACGAGCGCCCAGTGCGGCCGGAAGACCTCGCAGCCACGCTCTACTATCTGATGGGCATCGACCCCGAAAGCGAAATCCGGGACCGGAACGACCGCCCCCTTGCCATCGCCGGCAAGCCGGTGCTGGATGTGGTGGCTTAGGTCTGCAGGGACGCCCTCCGTGGCGTTCCGTGGTCGGCGAACGGATTGCCACAAAGAGCAGGAATCAAGCCTTCAGATTTGGATCAGGCAGGCATCGCACCGACCTGTTCCCCATTTGACGGCAGTGTTGAGTGGATTGCCACAAACCGGGCAAGCCGTTGGCTCGCCGTCATCAGAATCGTGGAAAAACCATAACCGTGTCGGAAGCTTTGCAGAAAGTGCTTGGGCGATCTGGCGGCCTTCGACGTTGACTTCGCCGGAAGGGTCAAGCAGTCGTTCTTTCGCGTACATTTCGTATTCGCCGGAGAGAAGCCAAAGTCGGTAGAGTGCATTTGCCGCCCAGTACCAGTGAGCAATGGCCTCGGTCTCTTCCGTGGTGAGGCCAATTCGTTCCGGATCAACCTCGCGGCGGCAATTCTCACAGTGAATTGGGTTGTCCGATAATAGGTCGACGAGAAACAACCCTTTCACGTCCGCGCACTCGCACGATTCGATGTCCGTCCATGGTCGGAGTCTGTGATACGCATTCATGACTAATTGGTTTAGGGAAGTGATAATTTCTCTGCACTGCGGTCACTGCGGTCACGTTTTAGCGGCGGTCCTAGCTGGCATTCTTGCCCTTGCGAGCGATCTTGCCAACTCGGGCTGAGAGTCCCCGCCCGCACAACCGGCACGCTCCGCATCGCCGGAACTGTAGCAGCGCCCTCTGAGACAACTTCCCGGTGGTGCCATGCGCCAAACCAAATCGCCCTGTAACGCGCAAGCCGCGACCTACTCTTGAGCGGAACCGCATTCCGTTCAACCGCGGAGGTCGCGTCATGCTCAAGAGCGTCGGGTTTCTGCTGGCGGGAGTGGTGATCATCGGCGTTGGCGCCCTGGTGTGGTTTCAATTTGAGTACATGTTCTGGACCGCCCTCGACGGTCCGACCGATGTCTCGCTGGCCGAACTTGCCAAGATCGAGGATCCCAAGCAGCTCCCCAGCGAGTGGATCAGGGTCAAGTGCGACAAGGTGGTTGAGACCAGCGTCGTCGTCGAGCGCAGCGATGGCGCGATCATGGCGAAATACCTGCTGGTTCCGGTGGGCGACCGCTGGATGATCGCCGCCGTGAAGGATCGTTCCAGCGTCAACGTGATCGAGGGCCAGCTGTACAACAGCAATTGCTTCGCCAACCACGACGCGATTGAAGCGATCGTCAGTGAGCATCAAGACCTCCTCCGCGGCCGCATCTATCCCTTCCAATTCCACGGCGAAGTCGATTATCGCGACAACGGGCTCTACATCCCGGTCGTCGCGGGCCTCACCGCCGTCGTGGGCCTGGTCCTCGGGTGCATGGGGATCGGCGGCATCTCGCTCGGCCTGCGCGATCCGGCCGCGACGCAAGTCGCCGCCATGGCCGCTGCCGACCGGACGATCGACCGGATCCTGCACGACAAGCGGCCCCGCGGCTGATTTCTCGATGATCTGTTTCACTTGTCGCAAACAACAGGTGCACCGTGCCAGTCAAATTCCTGCTCGCCAGCTTGCTCGTTCTCTCGTCGCTGGCCGCACTTGGCTGCGGCCAGGCGTCGCAAGCCAAAACGCCCGAGCGGTTTAATACTTGGACGACCTACACCTCGCCCGACAAGCGGGTCTCGTTTGCGCATCCTTCCAACCTGGAAGTGACGGTCCGCATGCGGCACGACGCGGACGAGCCGGCCCTGGCGCTGTTCATGTCCAGCTCGGACGAGTCGCTCGAGCTGACGCTCGTAATGCGCATCTCCGACGTGCCCCTGCCGGACTATTGCGAAAGCATGGTGGATGCGTGCCTGGACTCGAACACGACCGCCACGTCGAAGCGCGAGCCCGTTTTGCTCGGCGGGGCGGCAGGATTCCGCCAGGAATTCCGCTCGGGAAGCGGCGCATTGGCGGATGAATTCGTGTCCCTGGCGCTCCAGGCCAAGGACGTCTATGTCATCTTCACTTGCAGTCATAGTGCCGTCCGCCGCGGCGAGCTGAAGCCCATCTGCGAGCGGATCGTCAACTCGCTCACGATCACGCCGAGCGCGAAACCCTGAACCGACAACCTTCAGCGGAGCAATCTCGTGGATTCCGACATCGCCCGAATCATCGGCAACCCCTACGCCAGCCCCGCCCCGACGCCCGAGCCTGCGCCGGCCGAGCAGCCCAAGCCGCAGCCCGGCTCGCTGGCGATCATCTTTCCGGGATTCATCCTCCTCTTGGTCGGCTATTTGACTTCGAACGTGTTTGCCGTCGCCGACCTCTATCACGTGGGCTTCGGACCGCAGGGCGAGTTCATTCCCTCGCCCTTTGCCAGCGCCTTCACCACACCCTTGGCACAATGGCTGTTCTATGCCGTCGCGGCTGGGGCGGCGATTGCCGGCTGTGTGGTCGTCGGCAGCCAGAAATTCAACCCCATGGCCGTCGTTATTTTCGTCATGTGTCCCATTGTCGGCCTGGTGTTCCTCGCAGGCGCGCCCCTGCGGATGGCCGGCCGATTCGCTACGCCGATCGCCGTCGTCTATCTGGCCGTGGGAACCTGCCTCGCCGGAGCCGGCATCATGCGGCTGGTGAGCCTGTATGGCCAGACCATCAACGATGCGGCGCCGATGCTGGCCAGCATCCTCACCGAAGTCGGCCTGGCCCTGCTGGTTGGGGGCCTGGTGAAGCTTTGGCGGAGCGGAGCGTTCTCTGCTCCGGCCGCAGCCTCGGCTCAGGGCGACCTCGCCGCGGCCCGCTAACTGGCTCTTATCCTGCTCATTGGGCCGATTGCACCTGCGACGGTTCGGATGGCAACGCCAGGCTGCTGAGTTTGCGGAGTCGGTGGACATTTTCGGCCACGGCCCCCACGGCGTAGTCAATCTCCTCGACCGTATTGAACCGGCCAATGCCAAACCGCAGGCTGGCCCGCGTCAGGTCTTCTCCCAGGCCCAATGCCAAGAGCACGTGGCTTGGTTCGGGGTTGGCCGACGTGCAGGCGCTGCCGCTGGAGACAGCCACGCTCTTCATGCTGATCATCAGGGCTTCGCCGTTGACCAAGGGGAACGAGCAGTTGAGGTTGCCGGGGAGGCGAAGCTTGGGCGCCACGTCCACGCTTGTGTGGGCGTGTGGCTCTTTCCAGTCAGGCCCATTGAGCAGCACATCCGGCACTTCCCGCACCAGCCCATCCCACAGCCGCTGCCGCAACACCGCCAGCCGCGCCATCTCGGCCGCCAAATCGAGCCGGCTAAGTTCGAGCGCCTTGGCCATGCCGACGATGCCCGGCACATTGAGCGTGCCGCTGCGGAGGCCTGCCTCCTGACCGCCGCCGTCGATCAGGGCTTCTAAACGAACAGTCGGCCCGCCGCGCCGCACGAATAGGGCGCCAATTCCCTTCGGGCCGTAGATTTTGTGGCCGGAGAAACTCATCAGATCGACGCCGAGCTTGTGTACATCGACCGGGATCTTTCCCACGGCCTGCGTGGCGTCGCAGTGGAGCGGCACGCTGTGCTCGCGGCAGATCTTGGCGATTTCGGCAATTGGCTGGAGAATGCCGATCTCGTTGTTGGCCAGCATCACGGAAACGAGAAGCGTATCGTCGCGGATAGTCTGGGCCACGTTTTGCGGATCGAGCCACCCGGCCCGCGGCGAGCCGGCCTGCTCAACGTCCAGCAGTGTTACCTCGATTCCCCGGCGGGCCAGCCGCTTCAGCGGATCAAGCACGGCCTTGTGCTCGGTGGTTACGCCGATGATGTGATCCCCCCTCCTCCGCTGGCGCTCGGCCAGGCCGCGGATCGCCAGGTTGTTGCTCTCCGTCGCTCCGCTGGTGAAGACGATTTCGCGGGCATCCGCGCCAATTGCTGCCGCGATCGACTTGCGAGCCAAATCGACCGCGTCGCGCGCGTCCCAGCCAAAACTGTGGTTCACGCTGCCGCTGTTGCCGAACTTGTCCGTGAAAAACGGCAACATCGCCTCGACGACCCGCGGATCGACGCGCGTCGTGGAATGGTTGTCGAGGTAGATCGGTAGCTGCAAGGGCATGGTTGGGACAGCGGGTTTCAAGTTCCTGGTTTCAAGTTTCAAGCTCTGCTTCGGGAGGCGGAGATTGTCGAAACTTATTCCCTCGCCACTGCGTGCGCTGTAAATACCCAATGAAGCCGGCAGTCATCCTACTGACCGTTTCGGCATCGCGGTACAGGTCTTCGAATTGTTCCTGCGTGATATATCCCTCATCCAGCGCAACGTAAAGCTGCCAACGAACCTCGCCGCTCGATCCCTTGGCGATTGTCAGAAAGTGGATGAACTCGCCCGTTCCGTCGCGCTCGAATCCTTCGGCGATATTGCTCATGGACGAAACCGACGCACGACGCATTTGGTCCTTCAGGCCGAAGTCGCGCGAAAATGCACCGTCTCGCGACACGGCATATACCTTGCGCGTCAATTGGCGAGCGCGTTTCCAAGCCTCAATATCTTCAAATCGCTCGATGGTTGCCATCGCAATAGCTCCTCAATAGTTGCCTTCAACGTGAAACCTGAAACATGGAACTTGAAACCTGAAACCCACCTGAAACCTGAAACCTGAAACCTGAAACCTGAAACATAGAACTTGAAACTAATCCGCGTCGCCCGCCCGCAAATGGCAATAGCTCTCGTACCGCCGCACATCGAGCCGGCCGTCGGCGACGGCGTCCTTCACGGCGCAGTGCGACTCGTGCGTGTGCGTGCAGTTGGGAAAGCGGCACAAACTGACGTACGGGCGAATGTCGCGGTAGTAGCCGGCAACCTCCTCGGGAATCACATCCCACAGCTGAAACTGGCGGATGCCCGGCGTATCGACGACGTAGCCCCCAAGCGCCAGCGGAATCAGCCGGGCCACCGTCGTCGTGTGCTTCCCCTTCTGGTTTTCCTGGCTGACCTCGCCGATCCGCAGGCCCAGCTCCGGCTCGATCGCGTTGAGGAGCGACGACTTGCCCACGCCGCTTTGGCCCGCGACGACGGTTTCCTTGCCCGCCACCAGCCGCCGCAGCCGGTCGATGCCGATCCCCTTCACCGCCGAGACGAGCAGCACCTGGTATCCCATCTGGCCATACACGCCGGCCAGCGGCATCAGGTCGGCCGGCTCGACGAGATCGATCTTGTTGATGCAGATCAACGGCTCGATGCGCGTCCGCTCGGCCTCGACGAGAAACCGGTCGATCAGGTTGGGCTTCAAGCGCGGCTCGGCGGCACTGGCCACGATCAGGAGTTGATCGACGTTCGTCACGAGCACGTGCTGTCGTCCCTTGCTCGTGCGGGCCAGCACGCTGGACCGCGGCTCGATCCGCTCGATGAGCCCGGCCGTAGCCGACTCTGCCCGGAAATAGACCACGTCGCCAGCCGCAACGACGTGCCGCTGGTCGGTGCTCAGATTCTTGAGGAGCCGCCGCGTGGCGCACTGAAACGTGCGGCCGTCGTCAGTCCGGACGACGCTCGACAGCCCATGCACGGCCAGCACGCGCCCGCGAATCGCCTCAGCCGCCACATCGCGAACGACCGCCAGGCCCCCGGCCGCGTCGTCCGCCTCCTGACCAATGATGGTCCGCTTGCGCGTCAGGTCCCCCTTGCCGCTGAGCCGCTCGCTTTTGACCAGGTCGTCTTCGGTGAGGTCCTCGCGGGCCAGGCCGCGCGTCAGGTCCTTCTGCCGCCGCCGGCCCTGGTGCTCTTTGCGAAACTCTGCCCGAATTTTTCGTTTGCCCGACATTGATTACAGCTTACCAGACGCTCGCACGTTCCGTCCGGTTCGCTTCGTCAGCGAATCGCCCAGGTCCTCGCGGGCCGCTTCGGCGATCTTGAGCAGCCGCTGGACCACCTCCGGATGACGGGCTGCGACGTCGGTCGTTTCGCCCATGTCGTTCTCCAGGTTGAACAGCGACTGCTCCATCTTACGGACGACATACCCGTGCCGGCTGGCGATGCCCCGCAGCCCCGACATCTGCATCGATTCGGGCCTCAAATTCGCGAAATTCGCCGGCTTGCCGTCTTTGCCGGGGGGCTGAGCGGGGGTGAGATATTCGTGCGGCAAATGCAGCTTCCACGGCCCGCTGCGGACCGCCTGCAGCTCGTCGCCGGCGTAGTAATAAAACTCGCTGCGCGGCGACGTTTCGACTGCACCGCAAACCAGCGGTGCGATATTGACGCCGTCAATTCGGTGGGCGGGAAGTGTGACGCCCAGCAGGTTCGCCACGGACGGCGCCAGATCGATCGTCGAGACGAGCTGGTTGCAAGTCCGGCCGGCGGGAATCTTGCCCGTCCAGCGCATCGCGCACGGCACGCGCACGCCCCCTTCGAATGTCGTCAGCTTTCCTTCCCGCAGCGGCCCGGCTGTGCCCGCGTGATTGCCGTAGGACAGGAACGGCCCGTTATCCGACAGAAAGATCACCAGCGTCCGCTCGTCCAGGCCGTGCTTGTCGATGGCCGCCAGGATTTCGCCGATCGACCAGTCGAGCTCCTCGACCACATCGCCGTAAAGTCCTCGCGCCGAGCGGCCGCGAAACTTGTCCGAGGCAAAAATTGGCACGTGCGGCATGATGTGCGGGACGTACAAAAAGAACGGCCGGTCCTTGTTCCGCTCGATGAACGCCGCCGCCCGGTCGGTCAACCGCCGCGTGAATAGCGACTGGTCGGGATCGGTCTCGATCGCCTTTTCGCCGTCGATCCAGGGCAACGGCGGGATGCCCTTGACGATCGGGTGCAGCGGCCCGTTGTCGTTCGAGTAAGGCAGCCCGAGAAACTCGTCGAAGCCGTGCCGCGCCGGCAGGAACTGCGGCCGGTGGCCAAGGTGCCACTTGCCGAGGATCGCCGTGGCATAGCCCGCCTGTTTGCACATCTCCGGCAGGAGCAGCTCGCTCTCGGCGATGCCGACGTTGCTCTGGTGATTGAGCGCCCCGAACAGGCTCACGCGATTGGGATAGCAGCCGGTCATGAGGCCGGCCCGCGACGCCGTGCAAACGGCCTGGGCTACGTAGCAGCTCGTGAACCGCGTCCCTTCCGCCGCCAGCCGGTCGATGTGCGGCGTTTTGATATCCTTGGCCCCAAAGCAGCCCACGTCGCCATAGCCCAAATCGTCGGCCATGATCAGGACGATATTGGGCCGCTCCGCCTTGGCTGCCTCCACGCAAGCCATGATTGACAGCACCAGCGCGAGAATGGCAACCAGGCTTGAAACGCGTGTATTGCGCATGAGACGAGACCCCTGATGCTTCAGATTCGCACGACGGTTCTCGATTATCGTCACCAATTCCGCTGACGATTTCCAGCAATTCCTTGAGTCGCCGCCCCGGATCGCACAAACTAGGCCTCTTAAAGCGGCGACAAGCCGCACTCCAAATGCGGAGATTCAGCCATGATGATGCGAAGCTGCCTGCCCGTGATCTCACTCCTTGGTGCGACATTGACCGCCGCCATCTCTTCCGCCCAGCCGCTCGGCGAGCCGGACCGCGGCCAGCCAGGGGACGCGATGATCCAGGCGTACCTGGCGGCGGAGACGGACAAGCTCGCGGCGAAATTCGCCGAGGACATCGTTTCGCGCGAGGCGTGGGAGGCGAAGCGGCCCGAATATGTCGAGCAGTATTACTACATGCTTGGCCTCTCGCCGCGGCCGGAGAAGACCGACCTCGCCGCGACAATCACCGGCACGCTCAAAGGGGACGGCTATGAAGTGGATATGCTCCACTATCAGAGCCGGCCGAAGCTGTATGTGACCGCCAATCTTTATCGCCCCGCGGGCGCGAAGGAGGAGCGATTGCCGGCGGTGCTTTACGTCTGTGGCCATTCGGGCCGCGGCCGCAACGGCAACAAGGTCGCCTTCCAGTCGCACGGCATCTGGCTCGCCCGCCACGGCTACGTCTGCCTGATGGTCGATACGCTTCAGCTGGGCGAAATCGCCGCCTTTCATCACGGCACGTACAACCTCAATCGCTGGTGGTGGCACTCGCGGGGCTATACGCCGGCCGGCGTCGAAGCCTGGAACGGCATCCGCGGCATCGACTACCTCATCAGCCGGGCCGATGTCGATCCCCAGCGAATTGCCGTCACCGGCATCAGCGGCGGCGGCGCGGCAACGTTCTGGGTCGCCGCGGCCGACGAGCGGGTGAAGGTCGCGATCCCCGTCAGCGGCATGGCGGATCTGGAGTCGTATGTTCCCAATCGAGTGATCAACGGCCACTGCGACTGCATGTTTCTTTACAACACGTTCCAGTGGCCCTGGACGCGGATCGCCGGCCTCGTCGCACCGCGGCCCATGCTATTTGTCAACAGCGACAACGACCGCATTTTCCCGATGGACGCCAACGAACGGATCACAAATCGACTCGAACGGCTCTACAGCCTGTTTGGCAATAGCGGCGAGTTCGACACGATCGTCAGCGTCGGCGGCCACGCCTATCGGCAGGACATTCGCCAGGCCGCCTTCCGCTTCCTCAACATGCACCTGAAAGGGGACGCCCGCCCGATCGCCGACAGCGAAATCGACGTCGTGAGCGAGGGGAGCAATTCCGGTCCCTATCCGATCGCGCCCGAGCGGCTGCGGGACCGACGCCGATCTGCCGGCCGATCAGCTCAATACGAAGATCGACGAGCATTTCGTGTCGATGGCCAAGGTTGCTCCGCCGGCGGCTGGGCAATTCGACGCCTGGCGACAGAAGGTCCGCTCGGAGCTGCGGCGCGTCAGTTTCAGCCATTTTCCCGATCGCGTCCCCGCAGCAAGACGCCTTTCCACGGCGAACGCGAACAGCTCCCTGCGCCTGTCGTCGGAGGGGCCGGTCGAGTTTCACGTGCGCGAAGCCGAGCTGCCGGCAGGGGACGGAGCGCGTGGTGTCTTGCTGGCGGTTCTGAACGAGGACGAAGCGGGAACGACGCCGGAGTGGGTCAAGGACATTGGTCCGAGCTACCGTGCGGTCAGGCTGTGCGAGCCGCGCGGCATCGGCGCGACGCGATGGACGCGCAAGAACGGGCCGAATTACGTCGAGCGGTCGCATGCCCTTCTGGGCCGCACCGTCGATGCCGGCCGGGTGTGGGACGTCATCGCGGCCGCCCGCTTTCTGGCCGAGGCTGACGAACGGCCGACGGTCCACGTTGCCGGCAAGGGAGCGGCCGGGCTGATCGCCGCCTATGCCGCGGTGCTGGAAGACGAAATTGCCGGAGTCACAGTCATCAGCCCGCCCAAGACACACATGGATAGCGCCGCGCCGCAATTTCTCAATGTCCTACGCGTGTGCGACGTGCCTGATTCGCTGGGCCTGGTGGCTCCCCGACAACTAACTCTTGTTGGCGCGACGGCCGACGATTTTCCCGCGACCAAGGCAGCTTATGCGGCGGCCGGCGCCAGCGAGCAGTTGACGATCAAGTAGGTCCCGCGGGCCCCGCGGGACCTGAGCTGCGAGTGGACGTCGATCGGCAGTTCAAGGTCCCGCCCGGCGGTCGGGACCTACGCGATCCTGGCAACAACTCTTGCCGAAATGGCGGCGGTTTAGCAGACTGGAAAGCATGAAAACCGTTGAGCATTTGTTCGAAGTCACGGGCCTGACGATTGACGAAATTGCCGAGCGCGCCGGGCTCACCGTCGAGCGCGTGGCCGCCATTGCCGAGGGGCGCTGGACTCCCAGCCCGCACGAACGGGAGCGGATTGCCACGGCGTTTGGCGTGCCACTGGCCGAGGTCAGCTTTGGACACACTATGAACCCGCGCAACATCCGCTATGGGCGGCACGGGCTGAAAGAGAATTTCTGAACGGGAGTAGCGGAAGTCGCCAGACTTCCGACGAACTAGCCCGGAACTCTGGCGAGTTCCGCTACGCGAAATGAATCAGGCCTCTTTCTCGAACAGCGGCCCGAAATTGGCCCGCGTTGCTTCCAGCCCGCGGCGAAGCATGACGATGTCCATACCGAAGCTAAGCATCCGGCAGCCGGCGGTGTAGGCCCGCTCTGCAAACTTAGGGTTCACGGCGATCGTGCCCCAGTTCTTGCCGTGCTTTTTGCAGGCCGCGGCTACCTTCTCAATGGCGGACCACAGCTTGTCGCTTTCCCACTGGGCCAAGACGCCTAGCACCTGCGACAGGTCGCTCGGCCCGACGAAGAGCAAATCGACGCCCTCGATCGCGGCGATTTTCTCGCACTCTTCCAGCGCCCCGGGCGTTTCGATCTGAATGGCCACGAAGTTGTCGCGGTTGGCGTCGGCTGCCAGTTGCGGCAGTGTTTTGCCGCCGTAGAGGCAGTCGTAGCCGCTGGCGTTCATGCCCCGGTTGCCGCGGGGGGCAAACTTGACCCACTGCAAGAACTCCTCGGCATGGGCGGCCGATTCGACCCGGGCCGCCATCAGCCCGCCGGCCCCCGCCTCCAGGTTCGCCGTGCAGTCGGCGTAGTTGGTCATCGGCATCCGGACGAAACAGTCCATGCCGCTAGCCCGCCCGCAGCAGGCGGCGAGCACGACCTGTTCGTAGGTGATCCCCGCATGCTCCTGGTCGATCCAGAAGCCGTGATAGCCGCCGACCATGCCGTGCACGTCAAAGACGGCGGGATGAATGAGGCGGCCGACACAGAACACGCGGCAGAGCTGGCCTTTGACGAGGCGATCTTTGAAACGGTGCATGGAAAACCGAGGGTTCAAGGGGAATTGAAGATGGCGTCATGATAACGCAGGACGGATTGGAAATCCGTCCTACTCCCTAGTTCGCTCGATCGCCATCGCCTTGATCCCCTTCAAGTCCAGCTTCCCCGTCCCCAAAATCGGCAACGCTTCGACCTCAACAAATCCGTCCGCGGCCGGAATGAACAGGTTCGGCAGGCCCGCCTCGCTGAGCCCCTTGCGCAGTTCGTCGATCGATTTGGCCAGCTTCGTGTGCAGCACGATCAACCGTTCCCCCTTCTTCGCATCGGGCACAGCGGTGACGGCCACTTGCGGCTTGCCGTCATCGGTCGAGCCGACGAGCTTTTCCAGCTCCTCTTCGATTTGGATGTGCGGCACCATTTCGCCGCCAATCTTGGAAAACCGGCTTTCGCGGCCCGTGATGTGAATGAAGCCCTCGTCGTCGATAAAGGCCACGTCCCCCGTCTGATACCAGCCGTCCTTGACGACCGAGGCGGTCAGCTCGGGCTGGTGCATGTAGCCTTTCATGACGTTCGGGCCGCTGATCCAGAGCATTCCCGACTCGCCCGCCTTTTGCTCCGCGCCCGTTTCGAGGTGCGTAATCTTGGCCGAAACGCCCGGCACCGAGCGGCCGACGCTCCCTTCGCGGCGATCGGCCTGGAAGTTGCCGATGCTCCGGCTGGGAGGCACGTTGACCGACACCAGCGGCGACAATTCGGTGGTGCCATAGCCCTCCACTGGCCGCACGCCGAACTTTTTCTCGAATTCGTCGGCCAGGTCTCTGGGGAGCTTTTCGGCTCCGCAAACGACCACGTCGAGCGTTTTGAACTCTTCGACCTCGCAGCGGCGCAGATATGTCCGCAAAAACGTCGGCGTCGACAGAAGAATTGTCCCGCCGTTCTTCTGCGTCAGTTTGCCGATCTGTTTGGCATCGAGCGGGCTGAAGTGATACGCCCCCTGGATGTTGAGCCCCGCGACGCCCCACAGCGTCACCGTATAGCCAAACGAATGGAAGAACGGCAGGATGCCGATCAGCACGTCGCTGGGCTTGAGATGCACGACCTGGTCGATCGCCTCCACGTTCGAGCCCACGTTGGCGTAGGTCAGCATCACGCCCTTGGGCACTCCCGTCGAGCCGCTGGTGAAGATGACCGTGAGCACGTCGTCGGGCTTGACCTCGCCCAGGCGCAGCGTGCGATCGAGAATGCTCGCCGGCACGAGGTAGCTTTGCAGCCAGCAAACCGCCTTGTCCGCGAGCGTCGGCTTGTCCTTGAAGTCTTCGAGATAGACGATTTCCGCGTCGAGCTTGAATTCCATCTTCTCCATGAACTTGCGGCTGGTGAGGACGTGCTTGATGCCCGCCATCTTGATGCACGCATTCATCACTTCGGACGAGACCGTGTAGTTCAAGTTCACGGAGACGCGGCGGTCGAGCGCCAGGGCCATGTTCGTCAGAAAGCCGCCGGCGCCAGGGGGCAGGAGGACGCCCACGTATTGCTCGCCTTCAGCCAGCACATGCCGCCGCAAAAGCCGCCGCAGAACGAGCGCCCTGAGGAGCGCCTGCCCGCCCGTCAGCTCAGCACCCAGCGAGTCGGCGACTTTGAGCTGGCGTTTGCGCTGCTTGGCGCGTCGAATGAACAGGCGAGTGACGATCATCTTGGTGTCACGTGCGACGGTTTCCGCGTTGGCGCCGAGCTTGAGCACCGCCTGGCGGATCTGGTGCGGGTCATCGGGCCGTGCGATCGGCGACCCGAAGTGAATCGAC
>JAKEHX010000019.1 GCA_022614795.1 Planctomycetaceae bacterium
CCGCCTGATGACCGGCCTGCCTCAGGACCTCCTGCACGCCCTGACCACGCCGCAGCCGATCGCGGGGCTAATGTAAGGTTTGAGCGCGCTCGCCCTCCCGCTGGACTGCCACAGGGCATACGATACACGGGCCTCTCTCGCACTTTCCTCGCAGGGCCCGCATGACGCTTCAGCTCCTCACCGTCCAGCAGCACATCCTGGAAGAACAGCGCCGCCGCTATCCCGACGCCAGCGGCGAGTTCTCCTGGCTCCTCTCGGGCATCACGCTGGCCACGAAGATCGTCGCTGCCCAGGTGCGCCGCGCCGGGCTGGCCGGCATCCTGGGCGTGACGCGCGAAACGAACGTGCAAGGCGAAACGGTCCAGAAGCTCGACGTTATCGCCAACCAGACTCTGCTTCAGTTCCTCGGCAACCGCGGCAACGTCGCCATCATGGCCTCGGAAGAGAACGAAGACCCGGTGATCGTCGAGCGCGACCGCAAGCTCGGCAAATACGTCGTCGTCTTTGACCCGCTCGATGGCTCCAGCAACATCGACGTCAACGTCAGCGTCGGCACCATTTTCTCCATCCTCCGCCGCGAGCAGGACCCGACTGGCAAGCGTGATGTGCTGGCCGACGTGCTCCAGCCGGGATACCGCCAGGTCGCCGCGGGCTACGTGGTGTACGGCAGTTCGACGATGCTCGTCTATGCGGCCGGCAGCGGCGTGCACGGCTTCACGCTCGATCCGTCGATCGGGGCGTATTTGTTGAGCCACGAGAACATGCGGATGCCGGCTCAGGGCACGATCTACTCGTGCAACGAAGCCAACAGCGAAGGCTTCCCGGCGGCGTATCAGCGGTTCCTGCATCACCTGCGCAGCGGCGCCCTCGGCCGCAAGTACTCCTCGCGGTACATCGGCTCGCTCGTGGCCGACTTCCACCGCACACTACTCAAAGGGGGCATCTTCCTTTATCCGCCGACCGCCTCGCATCCCAAGGGCAAGCTGCGATTGCTCTACGAAGCAAACCCGATCGCCTATCTGGCCGAGCAAGCGGGAGGCCTGGCCACCGATGGCCGCGGACGCATTCTCGACATCGTGCCCACGAGCCTGCATCAGCGCACGCCGCTACTTGTCGGCGGCGAAGAAGAAGTGGAGACGCTGATGGACATGCTCGCCAAAGACTAAGAGGCTCGTAGCTAAAGTCGCCAGATATGGCGCTTTTCAGCTACGGACTACCCCTCAGTCAACAGCATCCGTTCGACGAATCCCGTATCGACCAGCCCCTCGACAAACGTGGCGTGGCTGAGGACGCGCTGATGGAACGGGGCGGTAGTCTTGATCCCCTCGATGCGCAATTCGCCCAGGGCCCGCTTCATGCAGGCGATCGCTTCCTCGCGCGTCGGGCGGTGGACGATCAGCTTGCCGATCATCGAGTCGTAATAGGGCGGAACGGTGTAGCCGGGGTGGGCGTGGGAGTCCCAGCGGACGCCGGGACCACCGGGAATGTAAATCTGCTTGATCAGCCCCGGGCAGGGCTGAAAGTTGCGCTCGGGGTTTTCGGCGTTGATCCGGCACTCGATCGCCACGCCGCGGGGGACAATGTCGCCCTGGTTGAACGGCAGCGGCTGGCCGGCGGCGACCCGAATCTGCGTCTTGATCAGGTCGATGCCGGTGACCATCTCGGTCACGGGATGTTCGACCTGAATGCGGGCGTTGACTTCGATGAAATAGAAGTTGTCGCTCTGATCGACGATGAACTCGACGGTGCCGGCATTGGTGTAATTCGCCTCGCGGATCATCCGGACGGCGGCCTCGCACATTGCCGCGCGGCGGTCGGCCGGCAGGCGCGGCGCGGGGCTCTCCTCGATGAGCTTCTGGTGCCGCCGCTGCGTGCTGCATTCGCGCTCGAAGAGGTGGCAGGCGTTGCCGTGATGATCGGCGATGACCTGTACCTCGACGTGCCGCGGCCGCTCGATGTATTTCTCGAGATAGACGCCGGCGTTGCCGAAGGCGGCCTGGGCCTCGGTCTTGGCCTGCTGAATGGCGGTCTTGAGGGCCAGATCGTTGCCGGCGACGCGCATCCCCTTCCCCCCGCCACCCGCCGTCGCCTTGATCAAGACGGGAAAGCCGATCTCATGGGCGACGCGGACCGCCTCGTCCTCGGTTTCCAACAGTCCCGCGCTGCCTGGCACCACCGGTACGTTCGCGCGGCGAGCCATCGTGCGGGCCGTGTTCTTGTCCCCCAGCGCCTCCATCGCCTGCGGAGTGGGGCCGATGAAGTCGATGTTGCAGCTTCGGCAGACCTCGTTGAAATGAGCGTTCTCGGCCAGAAACCCGTAGCCGGGATGGATCGCCTCGACGTTGCCCACTTCGGCGGCACTGATAATCTGGTCGATCTTCAGGTAGCTCTGCGCGCTCTTCGGCGGGCCGATGCAGATCGCCTCGTCGGCCAGACTCAGGTATTGGCTCCCTTGGTCGGCCGTGGAATATACCGCCACCGTTTCGATGCCCAGCTCCTGGCAGGCGCGGATGATCCGCAGCGCGATTTCGCCGCGGTTGGCGATGAGGATGCGTTTGAACATGACAAATGACAAAGGACCAATGACAAGTGACAAGTGACTTGGCTGGTCACTTGTCATTTGTCATTTGTCACTTGCTGGTATCCACCTTGAACAGCGGCTTCTCGAAATCGACCGCCTCGCCGTCGGCCACGAGGACCGCCACGATTTGTCCCCGCGTCTCGGCCGGAATCTCGTTGAAAACCTTCATGGCCTCAATGATGCACACGACGGTGCTCGTATCGACCCGGTCGCCGACCTTGACGTAAGGCTCGGCCTTGGGATTGGGCCGCGAATAAAAAGTGCCGATCATCGGGCTCTTGATGATGGCCATGTTGAGGCCTTCGGCGGCTGCGGACGACGTTGCTGCCTGCGGCGAGGCGACCGGTGCATGAGCGGTTTGCGACGGTGTTGGCGCATAGGCCGTTCGCGGCGCCTCTTTGGGACCGCGGCAGATGCGAATTCGCTGGCGCGACTCGCGGAGATCGACTTCGGACAAGTCGTGCTCCTTCATCAGCTCCACCAGCCGGCGGATCCGCTCGATCTCGAAGACGGTTGGCTTTGGCGACTCGCTTTCGCTCATCGGTGATTTCCGGGGTTTGCTTTTGTGCGGCAGGGGCGGGGCGCCTTTCAATGGGGCCGCTTGGCGGGAGCGAGGTTTATCGGACATGAAAGGGAATGCGGATTTCGAAAGGCCAGTTACACCGCGCACGCTTCCAGTTCCTTCGGCACGCTCGTCAGCACCTCGCAGCCGTCCTCGGTGACGAGTACATCATCCTCGATTCGCACGCCTCCCCACCCGGGCAGGTAAATGCCCGGCTCGACCGTAACGACCATCCCCGCGGCCAGCTGGCGGTCCTGGTCCGGGGCCAGCCGCGGCTGCTCGTGGACGGCCAGCCCGATGCCGTGCCCCAAGGAGTGGCCAAAATTCTTGCCGAAGCCGCCCCGGTCGATCACGTTGCGAGCCGCGGCATCGACGTTTTTCATGATCGCGCCGGGGCGGATCGCGTCGATCGCGGCACGCTGGGCAGCGAGCACAACTCCATAAACTTCCTGGAGTTTGGGCTCGATCTTTTGTCGCGGCAAGAGTTTAGCCGTGGTCAAAACGCGGGTCAAGTCGCTGTGATAGAGGCGGCCGCGGGCCCCCCAGTCGATGAGCACGAAACCGTGGTCGCCGATTTTGCTCTCCCGCACCGGCCGGCCATGCGGCAAAGCAGCCCTTGGGCCGACTCCGACGATCGAGGGAAATGCCCCGCATGTGCCACCGAACAGGCGAATCTGGTATTCGAGCTCATCGGCGACTTCCTTCTCGCTGCGCCCATGTCGCAGGGAGTTGCGAATAACGGCAAAGGCCTGCTCGGCAATGCGAATCGCCTCGCGAATCTCGCCGATTTCGCCCTCGTCCTTGATCTCACGGAGCGACTCCACGAGGTTTTCCGTCCGGGCCAGCTTTGTCGCGCTCAGCTTCTCGTGGAGCTTCTCAAACATGCCCACCGACATCGTATCGGCCTCAACGCCAAGCGATGGAAGCTTGAGCTTTGTCAGAGTGTCGACGGTGAAGTCGGCTTGTTTGACGCCTGGCCCCCGCACGGCCAGCTCCAGGCCGGGGCATTCGCTTTCCAGTTGCTCGGTGTACCGGTGATCCGTGAGGAGTAGCTCGCGCTTGCCAGTCGGGCTTTGGCCGACGATCAGATAGCTCGAATCGCCCGTAAAACCAGTTAAGTAGGTGACATTGCGTTCCTCCGTCACCAAGAGCGCGTCGAGCGATTTTTCCTTGAGAAGATGGCGGAGCCTGTCGCGGCGGGAATCGAAGCTCGTCATGCGGAATTCGGTTCAAAGTTCCAAGTTAGCCATGCCCAAGCGAACTCTCCGTCTCGCTGTCTCTCCGTCATTCTGTCTAAGGCTTCGCCTCTTCCTTGGGGAGCATCTCCTGATAGCGTTGCTTGATGCGCTCGAGCGAATCGATCCGCCGCTGCGCCGTGGGGTCGCCCGGAAGCTGCGCCTTGTAGCGCTCGATGTTGCGGTCGAGCGACTCGATCATCTGCTTCACCATCTCGGGCGGCCGGGCAGCTGGAGCCGGCAGCGCCCCGCCGGGCAGCGCCCCGGCAGGCAACGGCAGCGGGCCGCCGGGCAAGGCGCCAATCTGAATGCCTCGCGCTCCCTGATTGTAGGTCTCGTAGATCCGCGCGGCGTCGGCATCCTTCTTCTTCAAGTCGTCCAGGTCCTTAGCCTCGATCTTACGCGTGTTCTCTTTGCCATTTGGGTGTATTTCCGTGATCGATGCCTCGATGCCGCCCCCCGCGACATCCTTCACTTTCGTAATGTTGCCGTTCTTCTGGACTTCGATCTCGCGCAGGCCATTGACCACGCGCACTCTCGTGCGGTGGACGCCGTTCTGGATGGGAGCGATGCCGCCGAGCTGAATCTGAATGCCCTGCTGCTGAAGCTGCTGCAAGATCACCGGGTTAATGCCGGCGATGGCAGGCTGAGGAATCGTCGCTGCCGCTGGCGGATTGAGGGCCTGGGTGGCACGCTGAGCCGCCGCAGCGTTGCCGCTTCCGGCCAGCCGCTTGAGCGATTCCTCCGCTGCTTGTTTGGTCTCCAAATCGCCGCCGCTGTAATGCCGCCGGAGGATTTCAACCGCCCGCGTCGCCACTTCACGGCTGCCCGCGTCAGCGGCCTTTTCCACTTCGGGAAAGACCGCTTTGCCGGCTTCGCTGAGCTTGCGCGAAGCCTCTTGCCGCTCAGAAAACTCCGGTGCGTCAAGCTGCTGGATCAAAGCGGCGAGTTCCTCGGTCGCGGCAGGGGCATCGGCGCCGCTGGCCCAGGAGGGCGACAAGACACACGCGACGGCGAACAGCCAAGACGGGGTGCGGTTCATGGCAGCAACCTCGCACGACGAGAAGCCCGGAGTGGGAACGAGAACGGGCAAGGCGAAGAAGCCTCAATCGTACCACAGCACCCCCCACATTGCACCAGCCCACTGGTAACAAGTCGCCTGCCCGCACCAGCCTGCATACACTATCTTTGCCGCAGGCATTCCACCCGAATTCTGGCGAGTTCGGCTACGGGAAGTCGGCAGCGGAAGTTGCCAGACTTCCGACTCGATTCGCAGGCATATCACCCGAATTCGGCTACAGGATGGAAGAAATCGGCTACGGGAAGCGGCCCTCCATGTCCAACACAAATCACCCAGCCAGCCCACCTCGCCCTGCCGGTTCGCGTTCCCTGCGGCTATTGGTCTGGCTGCTTCTATTGGCAACCATGGGGCCATGCGCTTATATCGAGGCCCCCCGCGAGGTGGCTCGATGGTACCTGGCCGCAGCCCAGGTGGAGCGGGAAGACGGGCGCAAGGAATTGGCGGACAAGCACTTGTCGCGTGCAACGCAGTGGATGCCCAACGAGCCGCAAATCCTGCTCACAAAAGCCAATTGGCAGATGGAGGACGGGGATCTCGAAGCGGCACTCGCTACGTGTGATCGAGTTGTTGAGTTGCGCCCCGAGGACTTTAACGCGCGATTTGCGCGGTCGCAGGTGCTCGATCGCCTGGGAAAAGAGTCCGAAGCTCTGGCAGATTGGAAAACCATCGATCGCCTCAGTCAAACGCGCGGTCTGTCGTTGGCGGAACTAGAGTGGGCTTTGCAATCCATCCAGGCTGATCGAGACGCCGGCAGAAAGGCGGAGGCTTATGAGCGCCTGGGATTGGTCATCGACTGGAGCCCTGCGGAGCCGAGTTTGCTGCTGACGCGGGCCAGATGGCGAATCCTGGATGAAGAGTACGCCGCAGCTCTGGAGGATTGTAACCGGGCCCACGAGCTTGAGCCCGAGAATGCCGAAACGCTCTATCTGCGGTCACAAGTTTTTCAGCATCTGGGCCGTCATTCGGACGCCATCGCCGACCTCAAGACTCTCGATCGTCTCAGCCAAATTCGGAAGTCGATCAATCGCGTCCAAGTGCTCAATGGCCTGGCCTATGCACGCGCTTTGGGAAATGTCGAGCTGGCCGAAGGACTGAAGGGCGTTAGCGAAGCCTTGCGCTCCCTCCCCGACGATCCCGCGATCCTGGATACGCGCGGCTATTTGCTCTACAGGCAAGGGGAATACGAAGCTTCCTTACGCGATATGGATGAAGCCACACCTCGTGCCGACGACGAATTCAAGCGGAGATATGGTCCATCGAGCAAGCCATCGCCGCAGCGCGACTTGATGGCCCGCAACGTCGCCGTCATTTATTACCACCGATCGCTCGTGCTCCAGAAGCTGGGCCGGGACGACGAAGCCGCACGTGACCGCTCGCGGGCTAGGCAGCTCGTTGGCCGCGAGCCGGATGAGACGCTGTTTTGAGTGCGGTCGACGACTCAAAGCACTGACCAGCGGTCAGGTGCGTCTTCACTCAATCGCACGCCGACTATTCACCCCGACCACCGGTCGGCGCTTTGCGAGCCGTGCATGGCAGGTTGCACGTTTTCCGCATCTGCCCGATAATCCGCGGCTCGACACTCTCCGGGATACGCAGGCATTTTCCGATGAAGATTCACGAGTATCAGGCCAAGGATCTTTTCCGCAAGGCGGGCGTGGCGGTGCTCAAGGGTCGCGTCGCCGCGACCCCCGACGAAGCCGCCGTGGCCTTCAGCGAGCTGGGCGGGCCGCTGGCGGTCGTCAAGTCGCAGATTCATGCCGGCGGCCGCGGCAAAGGGACGACGAAGGAGAACCCACAGCAGCGCGGCGTGCAGCTTGTCCGCTCGGCCGATGAAGCCAAAAAAGTCGCGGTCAATCTGCTGGGCAAGACGCTGGTGACGATCCAGACCGGCCCGGAAGGCAAGACGGTCAACCGCGTCTTCGTCGAAGAAGGCTGCAAGATCGCCCGCGAGTTGTACCTGGGGATCGTCCTCGACCGGGCAGCCGCGAAACCGGTGCTGATGGTTTCCAGCGAAGGGGGCGTCGAGATCGAGAAAGTCGCCGCCGAAACGCCCCAGCTGATCCACAAGGAACATTTTGACCCGCACGTGGGCCTGCTGCCCTACCAGGTCCGCAAGCTGTGCTATAAGCTCGGCATCACCGGGCCAAGCGTCGCCAACGCCGAGCGTTTCATGCGAGCGCTTTGCCGCATGTATGTCCAGCTCGACTGTAGCCTGGTTGAGATCAACCCGCTGGTCGTGACGGAGGCCGGCGAACTAGTTGCCCTCGATGGCAAGATCAGCTTCGACGACAACGCCTTGTTTCGCCACAAGGACCTCGCCGAGCTGCGCGACCTGTCGGAGGAAGACCCGGCTGAAGTGCGGGCCAGCAATACCGGCCTGTCGTACGTCAAGCTCGACGGCACGATCGGCTGCCTGGTGAACGGGGCGGGTCTGGCCATGTCCACGATGGACATCATCAAACTCCACGGCGGCGAGCCGGCCAACTTCCTCGATGTCGGCGGCGGCGCGAACGAGCAGCAGGTGACCGAAGCCTTCCGCATCATCCTTTCTGATCCGCAAGTGAAGGCGGTGCTCGTCAACATTTTCGGCGGCATCGCCCGCTGCACGACGATCGCCAGCGCCATCGTCGCTGCCAGCAAGGCGGTGGGCTTCAAGGTTCCCCTGGTCGTGCGGCTGGAAGGGACCGAGGTCGAGGAAGGAAAGAAAATCCTTCGCGAAAGCGGCGTCAAGCTGATTACCGCCGACGACTTGACCGACGCGGCGAAGAAAGTGGTGGCCGCATCCAACTGACAACTGGCCAATGAGCATTCTCGTCAACAAGCACACCCGCGTCATCTGCCAGGGAATCACCGGCAAGGCGGGGGCGTTCCATACTAAGGGCTGCAAGGACTACGCGCCGACGATGGTCGGCGGCGTCACGCCCGGCAAAGGGGGCGAGACGGTCGAAGGATTGCCCGTCTTCGACACGGTCGCCGAAGCGGTTGAGAAGACCGGGGCCAACGCCTCGATGATCTTTGTCCCCGCGGCGTTCACAGCCGATGCGATTCTGGAAGGCGTCGACGCTGGGCTAGACGTGATCTGTGCGATCACCGAGGGGGTGCCCGTGCTCGACATGGTCCGGGTCTATGATCTGGTCCGCCGGTCGAACAGCGTGCTCATTGGGCCGAACTGTCCCGGCGTCATCACGCCCGGCGAGTGCAAGATCGGCATCATGCCGGGCTACATCCACCGGGCCGGCAAGGTCGGCATCATGAGCCGCAGCGGAACGCTGACGTATGAAGCCGTGTGGCAAACGACGAACCTGGGCCTGGGGCAATCGACGTGCGTGGGCCTGGGGGGCGATCCGATCGTCGGCACCAACTTCATTGATCTCTTCCGCCATTACCAGGACGATCCGCAGACCGAGGCGATCCTGATGATCGGCGAAATCGGCGGCACGGCCGAGGAAGAAGCGGCGGCCTATGTGAAGGAGCACATCAATAAGCCGGTGGCGGCGTTCATTGCCGGCCGCACCGCCCCGCCGGGCCGGCGGATGGGCCACGCCGGTGCGATCATCAGCGGCGGCAAAGGGACCGCTGCCGAGAAAGATGCCGCTCTCAAGGATGCCGGCATTGAGGTGGCCGACAGCCCGGCCGACATGGGCCAGGCGGTGGCCCGGGCGATGGCCAGGCGGCGGAAGTAGTCTTGCGGCTGAATTCGCCAGAATTCAGGCAGCCCGAACTGTGGCCAGTTCGGCTACCACACTTTCCACCACGGCTTTTTTTTGTCCGCGGTTGAGTAATCCAGCCGCATCACCTGCCCATCGTGGCCAAATGAGGAGGGCGAGAAGACGACGCGGATTCTCTCTTCGGCGCTCTGGCCGACTGTGTGGCCATCTTCGATCACTGGTCCGTTTTGCAGAAGGTAGGCACACAAGTCCATCAGCCGCTCGCGCAACTCGCCCGGTGATTCGGGCGAATTGAGCGTTTCCAGTTCCATGTGACCGAGCGCCTTCATGCCATGGGTGAAACCGGCCATTTTGCCGTCCTGGCCGGGCCCAGCGCGAAAATCGACCCAGATCGGCAATGGCAAACTGTCGGGCAGCATTTCCACGGCAAATTCGCGGAACAACTCGCGCGGCACGACCAGCGTGGCCTCGCCCCAGTACACCCCGATCGATTGCGGACAGGTTGCCAGAATCGCGGCAATGGTTTGCGTCAGCAATTTGGAGCGCTCGATCGCCGGCTGCTCGCCCATCACTGTGATAATCAGGTGCTGCTTGTGCCTTTTCAGCTCCTCGGCAGCTTTCGGCCAGAGCCAACTTGTGGCACAGGGTCCTTCGAGATCGGCCCAGGGAATTGGAGCCGGCATAAGGCCAATGGCCACGATGGAGCGACCAAGGGAAAAGGTCAGCGTCTTTTCTTTCTGGCCCATCTCCGCTGCCTTCGGCAGCGACGGCCAGGTCGCCGCCAAGTCCTTGGCAATCGCCGCGCCCGAGAGGTGCGGATTGTCGCCGAGGGCAACCATGGCGAGAGAGAGGGACATAGTATTGCTCACGATCTGGCTGCGGCGGATCGGATGTCATCCGCACGGCGACGGCGCGAAAAAGTACCCAGTACTGCGTACTCAGTACTGGGTACGATGTGACTTGCCGCGTCCGAGCACTATACCACCGCCGCCTACTCGTACACAAACTCGCCCATGTACGCGCTGCGGCTGTTGGGGGTGCTCCAGCGGGTGCCCAGACCCTTGCCCTTGTATTCGGCTTCGATCGAGACCCCCGCGGCGAAGCGATCGACCTTGGCCAGCGGCGGATAAAAGGCGACTTCGTTCGTGCAGATGCAGTCGTTTGGCCTGGCCTTGCGCGTGGTCAGCTTGACCAGCTCGCCGGCCTGGAGCGTGCCGCGGAGGTCGGCCGTATCGAGGGACATGCTGATCGGGGCGGCATCGATGCGAACCACGTCCTTGCCCGCCCGGCCGGCGTGGTCCTTGGCAAATTCGACCAGGGCGGTCCGCTGCTCGCCAGTGGCCCGCTCATCGACGATGATCGCCGAGCGAAGCTCTTTGGGATCGTTGAGGCCCTGATGCCCGAGCGTGTCGTCGCCGCGGACCACGACCACGACCGACAGCCCGGCCAGATCGACATTACCCCGTTTGCCCTCGTCGATCTTCCAGGCCATTAGCGCATCGTGGCCCGCCAGAGCGGTCTCGGCATTGGCGAAGCACGGCCCGGTATAGACCTGGCAGGTGCGAGTTTCGAGATACGAGCCGCTGATCTCGCCGGCCGAGGCCAGCTGCACAGTGGGCAGGACAATTGCGGCCAGAGCGGCCAAAACGAAAGCACGTGACATAGCAGAATTCCTCCGGGCGGGAATGTGTGGCGGCGGTCCAATCGGTCAGCTTTGATTGTATCGCCTGCCTGGGAGCGTGGCTACAGAAAGGGAAGTCCTTGTTTCCCTGGCCTAATTGGCAAAGTTGGCAATTTCCGGCTCTTTTCTGGGGCAGCTTGCGCTCCCTTTCCCACCACTGCGCTGCGCTTGACATAGCCTTTTGAAGGAAAGGAGCGCGCGATGCACTGGCTCTGGTATCTGGTCCTAGCCTTCCAGTGGGAGGAAAAGTCATGCCCGAACTAATCCTGGCTCGTTGTGGCGGCCGTACTGCAACACAAGTTGGAACGAGTTCCCAACCTGTTCACCTTCGGTGCACTTGGCGCCGCCCTGCTCACGGCACTGATTGCCATCGAGCCGGGCCTTGTGGCCACAGCCGGAGGCGGACTGAAGTCGAGCCTGATTTGCGGTGTCGCGACGCTGGTCGTTCTCTTGCCCCTCTATTGCTTGGGCGTGATGCCCGCCGCGTGCGTCAAAGCTCAGACGGCCTTCGCGGCTTGGGTCGGCTGCACACTGCCAGTGGGCGCGGCCCTGTTCGTCGTTCAAATCGCCACCCTCGAAGGCATTCTGATCTCCGCGTTGGGCTTCGGGCTCGCCATGCTGCGCCAATCCAAAGCTCACGCTATTCCACTTCTATCGGCCCCAACCGATCTCGAAGATGACGAGCCATTCGCCACAGCCCAGCCCGAGATGTACGCGGTCCAAATCACGCTCTCGCTCGGCTCGATCGGCGGCATTCTGGCGCTAGCGCCGTTGGCCCTGGGCCGACTGGCCGGCTGAACTTTCGTTCGACTCTCATCGGAACGAACCGTGACAGACTTGCTGGAGATTCTGCGGTTGGAATACTGGCCGCTCCTGGTCGCAATGGGAGTATTGTTGGCAGCCGCGATAGCGCACGCAATTCTGGGGCGCGTGCCCAGCGTGCTAATGTTGCTCGCCGTCGCCGCGGCCTGGGCCGCGGCATTCGCTCGTCCACCGCTCTTCGGCGGGCAGGCGCTGGCCGGCGGAATTCTGGGCAGCCTTCTCTGCACGGTGACGCCGCTGGTCGTGTTCCTCAAGTATTGGAAACTCGGGCTTCCCGCGGATTGCATGAAGCCGCAGATGGCATTTGGAGCTTGGGTTGGCTGCGCGCTCGCTTGGGATCCAGCCGTCGTCGTTACATTTGCAACGTCGATGCTGGGCTTCTGTTTCACCTTGATCTTGACGATCGCCTATGGACGAATCTGCGGGCGTCCTGTGGACGATAATTTCGACTTTGCCGACACCTATTCGTCGTCCAGCACACAAGGCGATCTGGAGGGAGAATTCTTCGACTACGAGCCACCGCGGCCATTCAAAATACCCGCCCAACTGCTGCTCTCCGTGGGAACGATCACGGGACTATTGTTCTTCTTCTGGCTCGATGCTCAAAACGAAAAGAAGCCGTATTTCCCCCACAACCAGCGGCGCGTCGCCGCGCAGGCACAACTACGAGGCGCGAATGGTTGACGAACATTAGAAACAATTCAGTGGTCGGGCGTCGGGAATCGGGCGCTAGGAAACGGCGTCCGGCGGAAGCGGTCCCCGCGGTGATACCACCACCAGGCCGCAAAGGTTGCGGCAAGCACGCCAACGAGCAGGGCGGTGATTGCTGTTCCCAAGACGCCGGATGGAGCGTCCGTGGGAATCAGCCGCGGCCTTTGCGCGATGAAGAGGGGCGCGGGCTGGTTTTGGCTGAAGCGGGCCATGTAAACCGACTCGTACGTCCAGAGCTTGAAGAAGACCGCGTCGGCGGCAATCTGCTCGTGCAGATTCTCTCCGGCAGCAAGTCCAGGGGGGAGTTGCCGGGCGATCAGCGTTACCGGATACGTGTTTTCAAAGACGGGACTTTCACCGCTTTTCTCGGCCTGCTTCGGCCCGTCGAAGCGGAGCGTCGCTTCGCTCAATGGGACAAACAGATCGATCTCGTAGTAGTGATCCAGCCCCAGCCGCTCGCTCGCGCCCGCTTCGCTGATCATCACTTTGACGATCCGGCGGGCGGTGCCGCGAACTGAAAACAGCTCGCCGTGGTGCTCCGCGGGTTTTTGGACTAGCGCTGCGACATCGAGCGGAGCGCTTGCTGGTCCCGGGCCGGTCGGCTCCAAGCGGCTAATCGCAACCAGCAATTGGTAAAACGGCTCGCGGTCGGCGGCTACCAGGCCCTTGCCGTTTGTCTCGCGCACCGCATCGAACAGGCTCACATCGAACCCGGCCCCGGCAAGCGGCGACGACTTCGGCAGCCAGCCCACTCGGCCGGTCCCGAAAACGAGCGGCTGGCCGCCCTCGGTCGGTTCGCCCAGCTTGAGGAGCAGGCCGTCGGCAACCGCGGGCTCATCAATCGGCTGGCCGATTATCCAAGCCTTGGGCACGACGCGGGTATAGACGAGGGCCTGCTGCGCCGCATCGTCGAGCGCGATCTGGACCGAGTAATAGCGCGCAAACTCCATCTGCTCGGCCAGCGCCGGCGGCAGCTTGTGCTCGTTCACGAGCCTGGCCCGGCCGCGAATGGCAAACAGCTTGCCTTGTTCCTGGTGCGTGGCCGCGGCGATCGCCTTCCAGTCCACCGGCGACTTCCGCCAGCGGTGAATATTGGCCAGCCCCAGCCGCGAGAAGCGAAGCAGGATCTTGGCGAGGACCGGTTCTTCGTCGGGAGTGAGCGGGCGGCCATCGACGAATTGGCTGAACTGGGCGGGGCCGAGGTCGTAGGCGGCCAGCACTTCGCGGGCACTCGTGGGGGGAGCTTGGGGCGGCTCCTGCGCTGCTGCTGAAAGTGCCGCCAGAAGCACGATGCCTATTAACCCGAAGCGTAAGCGAGGAACCGCCAGTCCTGTTGAAACAGAAGGAAACAAAGGCAACAAAGACTTGTGCAATTGCATGCCGACGTTGATCCGTGTGACCTTTGTTGCCTTTGTTTCCTTCTGTTCCTGCGCTCAGATCGATTCGCTCCGCTCTTGTTCCAATTGCCGCAGGGACTCCGCCGCGGTTGGTCCCAATGTCACGCCGCGAAAATCAGCCGCCACGAGGCGCACTTCGGCGGCTGGCCGACCATGTCGCCCGCCCCGGATGGTCAGCCAATAACTCAGGCCGACGAACAGCGCCGCCAATCCTAAGGCAGCCAGAGCAGTCGGCCAAATCCAACCAGGTCCAAGGCCGGTTCGCGACGTGTCGCTGGCGGCCGCCGGCGGCGTCCACTCGGGCACGTTTGCAATAATCACCGGCGCGGTCCGCGGCCCGTCCTGCACGTGATACGACCCGCGCTTGAGCATCAAGCCCGTCACGCTCACCTCTTCCCGAATTCTGGTCAGCCGCCCGCCCGCTTGCCGCTCGATGGGCGGGAACCCAGTCGGCATCGCCCGCGCATAGACGACGATTGGCGCGCTTGGCCCGCCGGCGGGCATGATCCACAGGATATACCGCTCGCGCACCGGCTCACCGTCCAGCTCGATCCGCCCCGCATTCATCACCGTACCCCGGATCGTAACGACGCGGCCACGGTACACATCGGGCTGGTGGAACAACTGCGTGAAGCTGATCTCGCCGAGCGACTCTTTTTTCAACTCAGCCGGGTCGGTTTCCTGCACGCGCTGCTCCATGAGCCGCCACGCCACACGCTCGCCTGGCCGCAAAAAAAGCGTATCATCTTCGACCCGGCTGATGGCTTCATCCCATCCGGTCGGCGGCGGCAGGGACGCGGGAGCGGTGAAACTATCCGCCTCGCTGGCGACCGGCTGCGGCGGCAACCTCGTGTCGATCGCCAGATCGGATTGATCCGTCGGTCCGCCCGCGGCGAGCCACGCCCGAAAGTCTGGATCGAGGGCTCGCTCAGCCACGGCCAGCACCAGCATCAATCCAGCCAACAATGCAAACAGCCGCAGCTTCGCCGCGCGACTCGTGAAGTCAAATGACGCGCTGAGCGGCTTGTGGCAATTGGTCGCCATCCTTCTTTCCCAGCCGCATTCTATGCCCGCACAGCGCCCAAATCGAGCGACTTGCCTTCCCTAACCCTAGGCAGTGTAATGGAATACGTCGGCTCGCGCTATTGCTGGCGGCGGGCTGCGCGGCGGGTGTTTGGCGGGAATAAGTCGCCCCGCCCCCGTCGAATCTACGATGGGCCGGGCGAGCTAGCCGCCCGTCCAACCAACGCAAGCCGGCAGGGAGAGCCTCCCCTCGTGCTGTCGCTCGCGGATTTCAACTCGCTCGTGGACGCTCATGCGCCCGCGTTGTATCGGATCGCCTACCGTCTGGTGGGGGACCGGCACGAGGCGGAGGACATGGTGCAGGAGGCGTTCCGCTCGGCGTGGAAGAGCCGCGGGCTTTATCAGCCGGGGCGCGGCGACCGGGCGTGGCTGGCGTCGATATTGCGGCGGCGGGTTGTCGATCGATATCGGCGGCACGCTCCACCCCCCACCTTGCCCGGCAACGAGCCGCCCGAAATCGGCGTAACGGACGCCGACCCGCTGGCCCACCATTACACCGACGAGATGCAGTCGGCCCTGTCGAACCTGCCCGATGAATTGCGCGAGACGCTGCTTCTGGTGGTGGTCGGCGAGCTGACCCATCAGGAGGTGGCCGACCTGATCGATGTGCCGCTGGGAACGGTGCTGTCGCGCGTCAGCCGAGCCCGTCGGCGACTGCGGGAGGTGCTGCTGGCCACGAGGAGTGAAACGTGAATTTGTCATTGGTCATTGGTCATTTGTCAATTGTTGTTTGCGATCGTGACGCATTCATCCGATAACTCGATCGACGCGCGGCTTCGCGACGTTCCGGTGCCGCCGGGTCTAGTGGACCGGCTCAAGGCGTCGCTGTCGCCGTCGGATGACGAGCTAGACGAATGGCTGCGGCGCGTCGCCGTACCGGAGACACTGACGCTTCAATTGCGCGACGTGCCGGACGACGTTGCGCTCGACGAGCGCTTGGCCGATGTGCCCGTGCCCCAGGCTTTGTCGGTTGGGCTGCGGCTTGTTTCGCCTGCCCAGCGTTTTGGCGGTGCGGTGCGACAGCTGGCCAGCCTGGCGCTGGCCGCGTCGTGGCTGCTCGCTTTGACCGTGACTGCGATTGGCGGAATCGGGGCCGTGGCGACAGCCCTTTTGCCGCTGGGAGGCGGCGGGCTAATCGCGGTGAGCGAGCAGGCAGAGCCGACGGGAATTTCTGCCGAGTCTCAACAAAGCCACTTCATCGCTCTCGAAACGCTTCCCTTTGACAACGGCTCGCGAGAAGGCATCAGCCTCCCTTCGCGATCGGCTCTCGTCGCGAGCATTCCGATTCAATCGCCTCAAGTGGCCCCTGGCCGGGGGCCAGGCGCCGCGGCCGAGTGGACTGCCGCCTTGGGCGCCGGCATGCATCCGCTCGACGACGTGATGCTGCTCAAGTTCGGCGTGCTCGGTTTGCCCATTTTTGGCGACGATCGGCTGCCGGAGATCGACTCGCCGCTTGTGCCGCGGGCCGTCGGCATCCAGCCGCCGCTGGTGCGGGGATATGACCGGGGCTTCTTCCTCAAGCACCGCGTCTTCCCGCCGCTGTCGCCGGCGGCCAATCCGCAGCTCGAATCGATCCCCGTGCCGCTCGTGACGGAAAGCGACGTGCTCTCGCGGCTGGCGCGGTCGCTGGCCGAGGGGCGCGTCCCGCCGCAAAGCGAGCTGCGAACGGAAGACTTCGTTGCGGCCATGAACTATCATCTTGCCGCCGCGCCGGCGGGACGCGCCGCGCTGCGCACCGCGGCCGGGCCTTCGCCGTTCGGCTCGCCGGGCACCGAGCTGTTGCAGGTCGCGGTCCAGGCCGGTCAGCTTGCCAAACGGGCGCAAGACGCCACCCATCTGGTCCTGGCGATCGATCTGTCGCAAAGCATGAACCTGGGCGGCCGGCTGGAGATGCTGCAAAGCGGAGTTGGGCGGCTCGTCGATCAGCTCGGCCCGCGCGACCGTTTGTCGCTCGTGGTGTTTCATGAAGAGGTTGTCCATCAGGTCGAGTTGGCTTCGCGCGACGATGCGCCCGCCATTGGCCAGCTTCTGGCCCGTTTGAAACCGCGCGGCGGAACGAACCTGGCGGCGGGACTGCAAACGGCCGTTTCGCTGGCGATGGCCGATGGCTTGCCGCCTGATGCGGCCCGGCGTCTGGTCCTCATCACCGACAGCCAGGCCCAGTTGCCTGCCGCGACGCTCGATCAACTCCGGCAGCTGCTCATCGCGGCCGGCGAGGGGGGCGTGCGCCTCGATGTGCTCGACGTCGGTCAGCGCGAAGTACTCGATCCGGTGCTCGTTGAATGGTCCGAAAATCTGGGGGGCGAAACGCGGCCCGTCCGCTCGGCCCGGCAGCTCTATTGGTCATTGCTCGAAGCACTCACGGGGAGCGGCCCAGTGGTCGCGTCCGATGCCAGGTTGACGCTCACGTTCATCCCCCAGGCGGTGGCCGCGTATCGCCTGATCGGTCACGAAGCCAACTCGCTGGCCGAGTTCGCCCCGGCGTCGGTGCAGGCGGAGCTGGCTGCCGGCGAGGCCGCCAGCGTGCTCGTTGAGCTGTGGTTCACGCCAAGCGAAATCAACGAAGTTGGCGTCGCTGAGCTGACGTGGCGCGACGCGTCCGATCGGACCCAGCGCGTGCGCCAACGCATCAGCCGCCTGCAATTTGCCCCGACATTGGCCGAATCGGCTCCGTCGCTTCAACAGGCGGCGATTGCGGCGGAGGTGGGCCAGGAGCTGACCGGTGCACGCGACGCCCTCCGCGAGCTGCGCCTGAAGCCCGCCAATTCCCGTGGTCTGGCGGGCATTGTCGCCGCTAGCGCCGACCTGCACCCCGAGGTCCGCCGCCGGCCCGAATTCCTGCGGCTCATGGCACTCGTCAATCAGTTGGAGGATCGTTGATTCATTCGACTACCATCTCCGCAAGCTGAGTAATAAACTACCTTCATGAATCGCTTGCGGACGCTTCGCTTCCTTCTACTCGTGACCGCCCTGGCGACGGCCGCTTGCGCGCGTGCTTCGGAGCCCGCCCAGGCCTTTCTCGACGGCCTCCGCGAGCGAGGCTATTTCGACACGGCAGCCGACTATCTCGACGCCGCGCTTGACAGCCCCCTCGTGCCGGGCCGGTTCAAGCAGACCGCCCTC
>JAKEHX010000160.1 GCA_022614795.1 Planctomycetaceae bacterium
AGGGGTACGGCGAATTGCTGTGGTGCATCGACGGATTTCCCGACGAGGATAGCGGGACACCCGAGCCGATCGATCCGCGTGCGAGACGGGGATGACGGGCCGTCGGACGGGCATAAATACTCGTCCTCGTCCTCCTCCTCCTCGGTTCGGTCAGCGCCCTATCGAGGACGAGGACGACGGCGAGGACGACCGGTCGTTCGGTGAGCCCGAGTCGATGCTACAACGCGACTCCAATCGCCGCGGCCCGCTTTTTCATGCTGAATTCGAAGTAAGGGTACGGCCGGTCCTTGTTTTTCGATTGGGCGTAGGTCATCGCGCTTAAGACCATGTCGCGCGGCAGCAGCTTCTGTTCCACTTTTTGCACCACCAGGTCGATGAACTCGAATTCGACCGGCCGGCGGGCCTTGAGGCCGAAGCGGAGCGTCTCGGTCAGCGTGGCCACGCCGCGCGGCTCCTCCTGCGAGTGGGCCAGGCCCTCAATCGATAGCGAGCAGAGTGCGAAAGCAAGCGAGCGCATCCAGGTGCGGCGGTGCATGGCGATAGTCTCCGGCGAAAAACAATGCGGCGAACATACGGGCTGTAGCAAACTGTCCGCAGGGCTGCAAGCTCAATTCGTCACTTGGCGGCGGGCGGCGGGGCAGGCCCGCCTCGATCGCGCGCTGCTTTCTCCAACTGGACGACTACATCGCTTTGGCCCAGTTTCCTGGCGTGCTCGAGAGCCGTTTGTCCTTCGTGATTGGTAGATAGCGGATCGGCGCCAGCGGCGAGCAGTTGCTGTATTACTTGCGGCTGCTTGTAAGCGCGGTGCAACAGGCCGGGTCGCGTGGCATCGGCGCCAAGTTCCAGCAGCACGGTCACGGCCGCGGGATGTTCCCGCCAAATTGCCGTATAGAGCGGCGATCCGTAGTCGTTTTCCGAATTTACGCTCACGCCGCGCCCGGCAAGCAAGCGAATCAGCTCCGGATCGCCTCCCCGAGCCGCCTGCGTCATCACCGTTTCGTTGTACCATTCGCGCATGTCCAGAGGCGCGCCGGCATCGAGCAAGTATTGCGACAGTTCCCGATGCCCGTGCTTGAGCGCCAGTCCTAATAGCGTGGGGTCAAGTCCGTTGTCGAGGTACCAATAGGCTTTGAATCGTTGCTTGAGCAATTCGGGATTTTCATCGACCAACTTTCGCACGTCTTCCAGGCGATTGAGGACCACTGCCTCGCGGGCCGTATAGGGAGCACCAAATTCCCGCAAGAGATCGCATACTGCACCATCGCCGTTTCTCAGCGCGTGGTCCAGCGGCGTCTCGGTGTAGGCTTGGGCCCCGGTGTAGGACGGAATGGTGCGGCCGCTCAGCGGTGCGCCGTGCTCCAAAAGGAACCGGACGACCTTCAATTTGCTCTCGGCAGGTTGCTGGCAATCGATCGCGTGCGTCAGCCATTGGTGGGTGGCCGCGTCGGGCAGAAAGAGCTTCAGCACGTCAATATGACCGTGCTCGATGCAAATACTGAGCGCTCGCCCTTGTTTGGCATCGGCAGCCAACATCCGCCTGGCGAGCGGAACATCGTTCCGCTGGGCGGCGTATTCGAGCGGCGTCGCACTGGCGAGAACGACCCAGTCGAGATGTGCGCCGGCAGCGAGCAGGAGATCCACGACGTGCAGATTTCCGCCGAGAATCGCGACGGCCAGAGGCGAACCGGACTCGCCGCCGTCCACCCGGGCGCCGCCCTCAATCGCGGCGAGGACGCCAACTTCGTCGCCCGCTTCCGCGGCTTCGATCAGTCGCCTGGTCGCATTTTCCACTCGGGTCTGCGCATATTGGTCGCGCAGCCGAGGGGCCAGAATCGCCAACAGCGCCCCAATGGCTACCGCCAGGAGCGCGAGTTGGCGCGTCGTAAAGTGCAGGAAACGCCGCACGTTGCGGCCTCTTTTCTAAGGGCAGTTCAGCACCCGCACATTGGGCGTCGTGCGGCAGCGGTCCTGGCCACGGCCGCCGTCCAGCAGGGCAAAAAGCAGGTCGAGATTGTCGGCATTGAGCACCGCCAGGCCCAGCTCGTCGTGGCCGTCGTCGCCGAAGACCTGGGCGGACAGCTGGCCCGTGCTGCGGGGATCAAGGTCAAAGCGGGCCCGCACCTGGTCGTGGCCTTCGCCGCCGCGCATGACAACGTCCACGGCCGACTGGTCCAGGATCGCCCCGCGGAAATCCAGCGACACTCGATCGTCGCCGGCTCCGCCGTCAATGGCCAGCCGCAAATCGGCCAGCGCCAGCGGCAGCAGCTCCCCGTCGCGGGCCATGCCCACGCGCCCCTCGATGTCGTCGTGGCCCGCGTCGCCATGCACGGCGAAATCCAAGCGTCCCAGGGGCGAAACCGGCGGCTCGTTGGGGCCGGCCGGCGGCAGCTCGGTCCCGAAGACCCAATACCGCGCGATGTCGTTTCCTCTGCCCATGCGGAGCATATACGCCCAGTTGTAAGTCCCCGTCCGCCCCGTCGGCTGCAGCTCCGCCTCCGCTCGGTCATGGCCATCGCCCATGTCGATCGACAGGTCGGATTGCAGGTCGCGGGGGAAATTAATCTCGTCCAGAAACTCGAGTGGCTCGAGCAATCGCGTCCGCACGAAGTCCGCCCCGTCGCCCGTATCGATCCGCATGATCCGCCGCAGGGTCTGTACTTCGAAGGAGACGACGTCGCTGAGCAGCAGGTCGTCTCCCAGTCCCGTATCGACAAACAGTTCCAGGTCCATGCGGCGGACGACGGCGCTGGAGTTCAGGTCGCCCCCGGCCACGAAGACGCCGCCTGTGAAGTTCGGGTCGAAAGCGAAGAAGTTCTTCAGCTCGGCGTGCGTGCTGCCGTCAAAGACCTTCACATGTCCGCCCGCTGCGCCCGGTCCAGCGCCCGTGATGATGTCGGCCAGCCCGTCGCCGTTCACGTCCCCGGCGGCGACGTTTACGCTGCCAGGGAATCCTGAGTAGGCAAGAAAACTGGCGACGACGCCGTTGGTCACGCCGTCGAACGCCTTTACGTGGCCGTTGACCGCCGCGCCGACGATCAGCTCGGCCCTCCCGTCGCCGGTGATATCCCCCGCCGCCACGCTTACCCCGCCACTGGCGCCCTCAAAGGCCAGGAAGCTGCGGAATTCCGCGCCCGTCAGGCCGTCGAAGACCTTGACGTGCCCGCCCCCGGCCGGTCCCGCGCCGGTGACGATGTCGGCAAAGCTGTCGCCGTTCACGTCGCCGGCCGCCACCTGCACGCCGCCCACGAAGATCGGATCGAAGGCGAAGAAGCTGCGCAGCTCCGCGCCGGTTCGCCCGTCAAAGACCTTCACGTGCCCGCCCGGTGCTCCCTGGCCAGCCCCGGTGATAATGTCGGCCCGGCCATCGTTGTTGACGTCTCCAGCCGCGACGAATACGCCGCCGGTGAAATTCGGCCCGTAGGCGAAAAAGCTGCGCAGCTCGGCGCCAGTCCGGCCGTCGAACACCTTCACGTGCGGGCCGGCGCCAGGCCCGGCGCCGGTGATGATGTCGGCCAGCCCGTCGCCGTTCACGTCCCCGGC
>JAKEHX010000161.1 GCA_022614795.1 Planctomycetaceae bacterium
GGCGAGGCTACCCCACGCTCACCCGCCGATGACCGCGCCAAGCAAACCAATCGGCCGACCGCCCGATTTTCAGCCCTGCGAATGACGTGAAACAGTTTTGGAAACTGGCGGCAAATTGAACTTAAAAGGTTAATTAGCAATGACTTACGACGCTTCACTGACAACCGACGAAGGCAAAAACGGTTGTCAAATCTCAATAGCGGCCGAGACCGATCACCCCTCCTCACCACCCAACTGTCATGGCGCACCAGCGCCAACGGTTGCTACGTCCGGCAATGGCAAGTCGCGTGGCGGGGCTCCCCTTGGCAACGTCAATCGCCTGACGACTGGCCGCAAAAGCACCACGCATCCGCCGCGGGGCTCTAAGCCGCACCGCGATTACTTCTACGCCGGAAACAAGGCCGATCAGCGGGTGAAGGCTATTGCCGCTGAGCTGACGGCAAACTGCGGCGGCGGGACTCTGACATCGGCCCAAGAGGTCATTCTGCGGCAAATTTGGCTGGCGGAATTTCGCGACCGTCGCGCCGGGATGCTGCTTGGCAACGGAAAAAATTTCAAAAACAAGCCACTCACGATCGAGGGGCAGAACGAGCAATTGGAGATCCAGCGGCGGTCCCAACAGGAAATCGAAACCTGCCTGGAAAAACTAGGGCTTGGTCTCGACATCCAGGCCCTCGCCAACGATCCCGCCGCCGCCTTCCTAAACTTCGACGCCACCCGAAAAGACCAGGGAATCCGAGGGCGCTTTTCAGCAGCCCGAAATCAGCCCGCGGCGACTCAGGACACGGCCACGGCCAATAAAGTGCCACCCAGCTTTTCTGACGAGCCCAGTGACCCCTTGCCAGACCCTTCCGAGCCGGATTTAGCCTGATGACCAACCGCCCGCCGATCGAAGTCTATGCCGCGGACCCGCTGGCCTTCATTGGGGACTTGCGGATACCAGCCGCCCACGGCGTGGCCCGCTTCAGCGACGTGCTGGCCGATTTCCAGCGCGAGCGATTCGAGGCCCTTTGCCCTTCACTGTTGGCCCTGGCTCACGGCGCCAAGCCGCCCGTTGGACGTTTCGCTTGGTGGGCGACTAAAGGGGCGAGTAAGGATTCCGACCTGGCCTGTGCGATTCTGTGGCTGTTGGCCTTCACGACGCGATCGATTACCTGCCAGGTCGGGGCCGCCGACGCGGACCAGGCGGACGAGCTGCGGAAGGCGGCCAAAGGCATTCTGTCGGTCAACGCCTGGCTGGCAGGCCGGCTTGAAATTCAGAGTTGGCGTATCGTTTGCGCCGCCACGGAAAGCGAGGCTGAGATTATTTCGTGCGACGTGGCCGGCAGTCACGGCGCCCGCCCGTCGCTGCTTGTGCTCAATGAGGTCCACGCGATCGGCAAATGGGAGTTTGCCAGAAACCTGCTCGACAACTCTGCAAAAGTTCCTAATGGAATTGTGGTCCTCGCGTCCAATGCGGGTTTTATTGGGAGCGAGGCTCACAAGCTCTACGAACTGTCCCGCACGTCTCCCCGCTGGTCGTTTCACGAGTTGGCCCGCCCGGCGCCCTGGCTTGACCCTGACGAGCTGGCAGAGGCAAAGCAACGCAATCCGCCGGAGCGGTTCGATCGTCTCTTCTGGGGCCGCTGGTCAACCGGGACCGGCAACGCGCTGAGCAGTGACGACATTGAGGCGACGATTACGCTCGCGGGTCCGAACAGCGTGCCGATCTACGACGCCTACCTGGCGGGCCTGGACCTGTCCCAGACTCGCGACCGTTCGGCCCTTGTGCTATTGGGCCTGGACGTGCCGCTTCAGATGGTGAAGTTGGCCGGCGTCTGGGAGTGGAGCCCGGAGCGGAGCGGCGGGCGCGTGGCGCTGAGCGACGTGGAGGCGAAGATTGTCGAGCTGCATGGCCGCCTGGGATTGGACGGTTGCGTTTACGATCCGTGGCAGTGCGAGCAGATGGCGGAGCATCTGGCCCGCCGGGGAATTTTTATGATCCGCTGGAATCAGGGTCTCAAGAATTTGGACCTGATGGCTCGCGCGGTGCTCGACGCCTTCCGCGACCGGGCGATTCAACTCTACCGGCATGAAGGGCTGCTCGCGGACCTGTACGAATTGAATTTGATCGAACGCGACGCGGGCTACCGGCTGCAATCGAAGCGCGGCAAGCGCGGCCACAGCGACTCCGCGTTTGCCTTGGCCACCGCGTTGCCGACGGCCATGCACTGGCTGAAGGAAATTGCCGAAATGCGAGCGGAGAATTCGATCGTGCCGGAATTTTTGTACGCCTGACCCGAGCGACCGCCCGCGGCGGATTCCGCGGACAACTAAATCGGAGTTTTGAACCATGACCTTTACGTTGATCAGACCGAACGGGCTGACGAACTTGTCGCGACCGACGCAGCTTTTGGAACGCGTCGCTCTTGCCCCCGCTGGCCGAATCGATCGCGCCGCCGGGATTATTTATGGCGTTTCCATCCTGGGCCGCGAGTCGTCCAACGGTCGCACCTACAGCGACCAGGCGATGCGGGACGCGGCGCGGCTGTATGAGGGTGAGCGAGTCCGCATCAATCATCCCGAGCGCAGCGACCGCCATCAGCAGCGACGCTTGAACGAAGAGTTCGGCGTGCTGCGAAACTGCCGCGTCGCTGGCGACCGGGTCCGCGGCGACTTGTACTACGTCAAGTCCCACCCCGACGCCGAATGGATTTTGGAGCGCATCGAGCGGTTCCCGGATCGAATCGGTCTCTCGCACAACGCGGATGGTAAAGCGACGCGGAGTTTGAGTGGGCATACCGTCGTGGAGTCGATCGCGCGCGTCGTGTCGGTGGACATCGTCAACGAGCCCGCGACCACGGGCGGCATCTTTGAATCTCACGATAGCGACAGCGGCCCGCGCCTTCCGCAGTCGGCGGCGGAGCTGGCTGCCGCAATGAGTGGCAAGGATGGTTTTTCTCCTCACCACCCGCGGGAATTCCGGGCCCGCCTGCTTGAAGCCGGCGACCCTACCTACCAACCGCAACTTGGCAAAGACGTTGCCGACGCCAGCCAGGAGGTTGATTCCGCCGTTGCCGCAGCGCTGGATGAGCTACTGCCTGTCACCACCATCAGCGACCTTCGCGAAAAAGGCGCCGCGTCAATCAAGCAGGCGTTCGCGACGCTAATCCGCATGTTGACGGACAGCGATCGCGACAACGCGACGAAAATGAGGATCGTCAGGGCCGCGCTGGCCGAACAGGAGCGGGCGCTGGCTGCTTTCGATGACATCTTAAGCCCGCTCGACAGAGATGAGCTGATGAAGGCCGACCTGATGCAAAAGGACGGCGAAGGACCGCCGGCCACGTCGATGGAATCCCGCCAGGCCAACCGCCTTCGCCTCGCCGCTCGCTACGGTGGGGTCGCATTGCTCGAATCGTCCGACGTTCGACTCCCCGCCAGCGCGCAAGAGTTAGCCGCCCAGCTGCGGTAGCCGCCGCCGATCCCCGTCCCCGTTTCACTTCAACCAAAGGGACCCCAACATGCCCGACGCTTTGCAATCCCCGCTCCAAGTCCGCATCGATGCGGCGAAGCTCAAGCCGTTCCGCATCACGGTCCAGCGGAAGGTGTTTGAAAGGCATCCCGTGCGACCGGGCAGCGAGCTGAGCGAGTATATGCCGACTCCCACGGGCGAAGTCCGCCCCGACGTGGCGACGATCTACGCCGTGTCGCCTATGGAGGCGTGGGCTGCGTACAGCGACAGCCGCGGCACTTCGCATTCCCTGAAAACCAGCGGCGCGATTGTCGAGGCGTTGTAGCCCTACCCAGCTCTGCTCTTCCCTCACTCAATCCCAAATGAAGGACCGACCCGATGTTTGCAACCGACGAAATGGATGTGGCCAGCTTCACTGACTTGGCCGTTGACCGATCTGCGAGCGAGGCGGCGTATCGTGACCTTGTGCTTCGCGCCGTAGCCGGCGAGAAATTCCGCCCCGACGAAATCCGCGGCGTGCTGGCGATGGCTGACCGCGATGCCCAGCAGTTGGCCACGGACTTGAGACAGGCCCGGTCCAGGCGGGAGGTCGTTCAATTCCTTTCCGCCCCGCCCGCCACCACTGACAACCGGCAAATCGATGCGGCACGGACGCAGCTCGAGCAACTGATCCAGGAGCAGCAAGCCGCGGAAGCCGAGCA
>JAKEHX010000162.1 GCA_022614795.1 Planctomycetaceae bacterium
ATTCCAACCTTGGCCGCGAGGTTGTCCAGCACATGCGAAAGCCCTTCACCTTCCGCCTCGAATGTCACGGCTTCATTCCAGGCACTTTCGATCAGCGAACCCGCAGGCGGATGAATCTCGCTGACTCCGGTCGGTTCGCGCCACTCAGCCAGGCCCTGCTGCGTCGTGATCCAGAGGCAACCGTAGCGGTAGTCGCAGGTTAGTCCGCCGGACGCCAATGTTGCCGAAATACAAGCTGCCGGCGTAAGCTCGCGCCAATTTCCAAGCAATTTGTCGTCATAGTCCACGTAGCGCAAGTCGATCCGAAGCGGGATGTCGAATTCCGCCAACGCGTTCGCGATGAAACAGTTAACGGTCTGATCGCCTTGGACAGAGGCGCCGGGCCGGTGCCAGACGTCTTTCAGCAGCGGGTCATCGACGGTTCCATCTCCAAGAAGCGTGGCGAGGCGATCGTCAACTGGTTTCCCGTCCATCGAAACGAGTCTTCCATGGGCAAACACCAATAACACACGTTGCTCCGGGTTGTCTGCCAAGCCAAACCCAAACTGTTCGGACACTCCATCGAGCTTGCCATTTTTCCAGTGCGTCCTGCCGACAACCTGCGATTGAATCTCCTCAATCCACACGCCTTCTCGCTGCCCCGCCTCATATTGGCCCTTCACGTGCAGTTTTCCATCGCTCCAATGGTCTTCATAAGGCCCGTGCAAAACACCATTGCAGTAGGTTTGTAAAGCGACAAGCTGCCTTCCAAGGACGGTCCGCGTTGGCCCGTGCCGCAGGCGGCCGCCGCCCCATTGGCGTTGCCACGTTATGCTTCGGTATTGGTTCGGAACCGAACCGAATGCCTCGCGCTGCTCATACGGCCAGCGATACCAGACGGGAAAGCCGATCGCGAAGGCCGTGAACGCGGCCAATAGGAGGCGGAGGCTAAAGCGGAGCGGCGGCAACGTGCGTGTCGCTCGTTGGTTAGTCGGGGCCCCGGATTCACTCATGGCGACTCCGGTGGCAAGATCACCAGCGTTTCGCCCCGCAGCTCGCAGCGGCAATGGGCCTTGTAGAGGAAAAAGCCCAACCCATGTCGGAATGGAAAACCGTCGAAGCGGCCAGTGACCGGATAATGTGGGTCCGTTTCGTTGTGCGGCCGGATTTGCGAAACATCGACAGCAATGTCGAGCCGCGCGATAAGGCCTTGCTCGATGACTTCGCCCAGTGGCTGATTGATGGGACTCACGGCGATCGGTTCGTTCCATGCTCGGGCAAGCGGCGAGCCCTTCGGCGGATTGATGTCGGCCACGCCGGTGGGGTCCTTCCAGTTTTTGACGTCCTCGGCCGAAGTGATCCACAAACAACCGTAACGGTAGTCGCAGGCGTGATCGATCGGCGCCATGAGGATCTGAATTGCCCAGCTCAATTGCATCCCCTGCAATTGGCTGGTCAGCGGCTCCAACGGATCGGTATGCCACGGATCGATCAGGATCGGGATTTCGTGCTTCTCGGCCAAAAACTGGACTGCGTCCTTCAGCGGAGTCTCCACAAACTCGATATCCGTGAGCTCTGTTAGCGCGTCAGCCATTAGTGGGTCGTCGATTGCACCACTAGCGGCCAGGTCGCCCAGTCGGTCCTCAACCTTCTGACCATCCGCAGCAATCAGCCGACCCTGTGCGAACAGCAATTCACGCTGCTTCCCCTTGGCTCCCACGATCAGGCAGAGGCCATCTAGCCGATCGTCGCGCCACTCTGCGGACCGATGGAGGCGGCCCTTGGGATCGAGCAGGCGCCACTGGCCGCTCTTCTTCCCCTCGACATATTGTCCGACTTCACGAAATCCGTTGCGCTGCCATGCCTCATACGGACCGTGGAGGATGCCATTTCGATACGTCGTTCGCAGAATCAACTTGCCGTTTTCGTAGGTCGATTCTGGGCCGTGTTTCAGTCGCCCGCCGCCCCATTGCCGCTGCCAGGTGGTCACGACGCTGCCCTTGAGTTTCGCCGGTTGCGACTCTTGGTAGGGCCAGCGATACCAGACGGGAAAGCCGATCGCGAAGGCCGTAAAGGCGATGAGCAGCAGGCGGAGGCTGAAGCGCGGAGCGAAGCGAGCTCGTGCTGGAGCCGCAGTCGTCATAGCGAGCGACCCTGATTAGGCAAGTTGCTGTCACGCCTTGTCGGGGATTGTAACGGATTGGCTGGTGCACCGTCGAATGACGGGAGGCTGCGCGTTGCGGGCCGAAGGCCCGACCTGCGAAAGCCCAGGCCGCAGGCCTGGGAATTCGGCGACGTTTTATGACATGAGCCCCAAATGGGGCGCGCTGGGAGTTGTCGAGAAATGGCGCGCCCCGTTGGGGCTGGTGAATTGTGAATGGATCGCCCCCCAGGGCTGCGCCCTGGGCTTGGCGCAGGTGGCCCCGTTGGGGCCGCATTTGGGCGGTAATCGTCAGCTTGCCCAGCTTAACCGAAAGCTAGATTTACAAAGACGTTACAGCCACCGGTACCGCGGAAAGAACAATTGGCGGGGGTAATTCGTCTAAGCTACCAGTCTGATCGTCCGCGCGGCTGGGGGGCAGCCGCACAGCCGCGATTGAGCGCTGCACTGGCCAGAGTCCACGTAGGGGGCCAGAGTCCGGCGCGATTCACCCACGTCGAAGTCGGGCGACTTCGGCCACGTGAGCACTTTAGTCTTGTCGTTTTTGCCAAAGGACGCCGTTATGTTTCGTCCCATTGCCATCTGGCACCTCTCCCTCGCATGGACCCTGTTTGCCGGCTCAATCTGTTCGCCAGAAACTTGGGCTCAGGAAACGCCCAAGCCGCCGGAGCCGACCCCGGAGATGATCGCCGCGGCTGAGAAGCCGGGCACGCTCCGCGAGCAGACAATCTACATCCCCTACGGCAAGCTGAAGGCGATTTTTGAGAAGGAAGGGCGCGGCGTCTTCATCCCTTACGACAAGTTCCAGGAGCTGTGGAAGGCCGCCCGCGAGGCGGGCCGCAAGCTCGAAGACTATAAGCCGCCGATTCCGGCCCTGATCGCCGAGATCGACAGCACGGCAACCGTGGGCAAGGACGTGATGAACGTCCAGGCGAAGCTGGCGATCGAAGTACTGACGGAGGGGTGGCACGAAATCCCCTTGCGGCTGCGGGATGCCGCGATCCGTTCGGCCAAAATCGGCGAAGCCCCGGCCCGCGTCATCTACTCGCCCGAGCAAGGCTATCGCGTGCTGATCGAGAAGAAGGGGAAGCAGCCCGAGCGGATTGAGCTGGTCCTGGAATACAGCAAGGCGTTCGCCAAGTCGCCGGGCACGAACACCGTCGAGTTCGACGCCCCACAGGCCCCCGTCAATCGCTGGCAGATCAAGATCGCCGAGGCCGGGGTGAAGGTGAACGTGCATCCGAACCTGGCGGCGAGCGACACGCTGGCGGAGAAGGCGCCCGATATGCCTGACCCCGCTGTTCCGCCCGCTGCTGCCAAGGAGACGCTCGTGCAGGCGTTCGTTGGAGCGGCCGATCGCGTGCGGATTGACTGGACTGCCAAGGCCGAAGGGGCCGCAGGCCTGGCCGCGCTGGCCACGGTTCAGGCCCGGCAGGAAGTGGTGATCGACGAGGGGTTCATCCGCACGCGGGCCAATCTGACGTACGACATTTCGCGGGCGGACGTGACGCAGCTCGTCGTCGAGATTCCAGCCGATCACAACGTGGTCAACATCTTCGATCCCAACGTCCAGAAGTGGGAGAAGAAGGCGGACGAAGTATTCCAGACCATCACCATCACGCTCTTCCAGCCGACGCGCGGTACGCAGAACATCGCGATCGAGCTGGAGAAGATCGCGGGCGACAAGGAAATGCCGCAGGAGATGATGACGGGCGAGCTGAAGGCGCCGACGATCCGGGCCACGCACGTCGGCCAGCCTGGGCAGCTCACCACGGTCGGCCGTCAGCAAGGCGTTGTCGCGGTGCGGCTGGGGACGGCTTTGCGGGGCGAAGTCACTTCGCGGACTGGCCTGTTGCAAGTCGATAACGCCGACCTGCCCGCGCCGCTGGCCGGTCAGGAGTGGACCTATGCCTATCGCTATTCGGCCCTGCCGTTCGACCTGGCGATCAGCATCGAGAAGCTGCTGCCGCTGGTGGAAGTCGAGGAGCTGGTCGAGACCTACATCGAGCCGAACCAGATCACGACCAACCTGCTGGCCGTGCTGAACATCCAGCGGGCCGGCATCTTCCAGGCCACGCTCGAAGTGCCCGACGGCTACGAGATTCGCGCCGTGCAGGGCCGCGAGGCCGCCGGAGCCGCGGCTGTCGCGGTCGATTCGCATCGGTTGGAGGAGGTCGAGATTACGCCCGATCCGACGATGCCCATGAACAAGGTGAAGGTCAAGACGAAGCTCGTCGTCAGCTTCGCCCGCAAGGCGATGGGCAAAGTCGCCCTGTGGGTCGAGCTGTCCAAGCGGCAGGAGGACGCGAACCTGCTCGCGCCGACCGGCAATGTCTCGACGATCGCGCTGCCGCTGCCGCGAGTGAATCCTGCGACGGTCGCGCGGACGGCCGGGCGGATGATCATCCATGCACCCGAAAGCCTGCGGATTACGCCCAGCGACCTGACCGGTCTGCGCACCATTTCGGCCAGCGAAGCCCTGGAGAACATGCAGTCGACGCGCGACGGACGCTTTGCCGCCCTCGCGCAGCTCGCCGCCTTTGCCTACACGCAGGAGCCCGCAACCCTCAAGGCCCAGGCCGAGCGCCGCAAGCCTTATATCGAGGCCCGGCAGCTTCTGGCGGTGAATGTGGAGTCGGGGGTCGTGAAGTACGACGCCCGGTTCTTCTTCGACATCAAGTTCAGCGGCGTGAAGACGCTGCGGATCGACGTGCC
>JAKEHX010000163.1 GCA_022614795.1 Planctomycetaceae bacterium
AGGGTGAGCGCAGCTTCAGGCCCTGACGGAGTCAGGGGCCTACGTAAGCAATCGACCCGCGGGGGCCTCCGTGCCCCCACGGCTGGGTCGATGCCCGCAGCACGCCGCTAGCACAGGCTAGTGCGCGCTGCGTCGCTAACCGGCCGCATCCTGCAACCGGCCCGCGACGTTCCGGCACACGGGTCTCCGGAGGACAGTCCAGTGGGTGGCCGCTCACTGGACCGCTTGTCGCGGAACTGCAAACCAACGGACGGACGCCAGCCTGCTATCTCTGCTTCGGCGGGGCGGCTATCGCGGCTGTGCGGGCCGGGCGAGTTCTTCCTCCGTGACCGAACCGGCAGGCGATTGGAGCTGGACGGGAGCGACGCCCGACAGCGCGCTCTCGGCCAGCTGGTCATATCGCGGCTGCAATTGGGCCAGGTACGCGTTCCAACGCCCCTTGTCCCACAGTTCGACATGGTCGCCGACACCAACCAGCACACATTCGCGCCCCAATTCCGCGTGCCCAACCAGCTCCGGCGGCACGCGAAACCGGCCTTGGCTGTCCAGCTCCACGCTCTGCGTTTGAGCGTACAAGAGCCGGCCAAAGGCCCGCACATCCTGCGCGGTGGGTGACTGGGCCGCCAATCGGTCAGCCATCCTGGCGAAGGCAGGCCCGGCATACAGGGAAAGCGATCCGTCGGTCCCTGGCGTAAGGAAGAGCGGCTGGGCCGATGCTCCAATCAACTCGCGGAACCGCTTGGGAAGCGCCAGACGCTGCTTGTCGTCCAGACTTCGCTCATAGGTCCCGGTAAGGAGCATCGGGTCACCACTTTTCCCCACAAATCACCACACAGGCCCACAACTTAAGCATTTCCCTCCCCGCGTCAACCTGACATTGCCGCAAAGTGCATCCACCACCGGCGTGCAGTCCGGCGTTTATCCAAATTGATTGCTGGAAACCTGCCGCCTAATGCGGCTCGAAATGCCGCTACAAAAAAAATGGCCGACGTTCAGCGGCCCAGGACCGACGCATAAAGCTGCTCGTACTTGGCCACCATTGCCCCGATCGAAAACTTTTCGACAGCACGCTCCCGATTCCTCTTGCCAAGATCCGCTGCGATTTGAGGGTTCTGCACAAGCTGGATAATTCGCTCGCCCAGCGCCTGGCCATTTTGCGGTGCGACGCATTGATCGCTTGTTGACGGCCCCAGCAGCTCGGCCACGCCTTCAACCCGATTGGCCACGACCGGCTTTCCTGCCGCCATCGCCTCCAGCACGACGTTTGGCATTCCCTCCCAGCGCGACGGCAGCACCAACAATTCCGCAGCCGCGAGAATCGCCGGCACATCGGCCCGCCAGCCCGCCAAGTGAACCCGCGAAGAAATTCCCAATTGGACCGCAAGTTTTGTTAGCGCATGCCGCTCGGGGCCATCGCCAACGAGTAGGAGATCATGGCCCGGCAATGCGTCAATCACGCGCGGGAAAGCCCGCAGCAAATCATCGAGTCCCTTCTGCGCATCCAATCGCCCGATATAAACAATCGCCTTCCGCCCGTCCCCAACGCCGAGTTCCGCCAGTGGAATCGGCTTCGCGGCAGAAAACCGATCGATATCGACGCCGTTGGGAATGACCACCAGCTTCTCACGTGGATAACCGCGTGACAGGCAGTGCTGCGCCACTCCGTCGCTGACGCACACGAACCTTTCGATCGCCGAGCAAGCCCAGCGCTCGCTCCAGGCTCGCCACCAGCGCGGATCGGCCACGCGCACCCCCGCCAGCACGTGCGGCACATGGGCCCGCTTTGCCGCTAAAGCCCCAAGCACATTCGCATGGTACAGAAACGTCTGCACGATTTGCGGCCGCTGGTCTTGCAGGATCCGAGACAGCAGGGCAAAGCCCGCTGTGATTTGCCACGCGGACCGCCGGTTGAGAAACCTCACGCTCACGCCCGCCTGCTCAAGCCCGGCGACAAGCTCGTCCTTGCCAGCCGCCGGCCGAGGCGCCAGCGAAATAACCATCGGCTCAAACCGCGCTCGATCGATCCGCGTCGCCAGGTTTGCCAGGCACCGCTCGGCGCCGCCCACTTCCAGCTCGGTGATAACAAATGCGACGCGCGCGGGTGCTGACACCACTCACCTCACACCACTCACCACTCACCCAAACACACTCCCTCCCCTATACTCGGCTGAAACCTCGTCCCATCCTAGCCGGCGCATGTCAGAACTTGATCATTACGACTATCATCTCCCGCGCGAATTGATCGCCCAGCACCCTTTGCCATGCCGCAGCGACGCCCGCCTCCTGGTTGTGCGCCGCGACGAGCAATCGATCGACCACGGCTACGTCCGCGATCTGCCGGCCATTCTCAACCCGGGCGACTGCCTGGTCTTCAACGACACGAAGGTGATTCCCGCCCGTCTGGTCGGCCGGCGCGAGCGGACCGGCGCCCGTTGGAGCGGCCTGTTCCTCGCGGCCGACGAGCACGGCGTCTGGCAAGTCCTCAGCAAAACTCGCGGCAAGCTCGAACCGGGTGAAGCGATCAACGTCATTTCATGGGACACGCGCCACTCGCTGGTGCTGCGGCTGGTTGCCAAACTCGACGACGGGGCCTGGGCGGTGCTGCCCGAACCCGAGGGCCAGCCCCATGAGCTGCTGGCCCAGGTCGGCCGCGTTCCCTTGCCCCCTTACATTCGCGACGGCGAAATGGTCGAGGAAGACGTCGATCGTTACCAGACGGTTTTTGCGAGCGAGCCCGGCGCCGTCGCCGCGCCGACAGCCGGTTTGCATTTCACTCCCGAACTGCTGGCCCAACTCAAGAAGCGGGGCGTGCTGGAGGATTTTGTCACACTGCACGTCGGAATCGGCACGTTCCGCCCAATCACAGTCGAGCGGCTCGCGGACCATCCAATGCACAGCGAATGGTGCTCCGTCGGGAAGAAGCTCGCCCTGCGGCTCCGCTCGGCGAAAGCCAAGGGAGGCCGGATCGTCGCCGTCGGCACGACCGTCGCCCGGTCGCTGGAGTCCGCGGCCGAGGGGGGCGAACTGGCGGAGTATTCGGGCGACACAACGCTCTTCATTCGGCCGCCTTATCAATTCCGAGCCGTCGATGCGCTGCTCACCAATTTCCATCTGCCCAAAAGTACGCTGCTGATACTCGTCCGCACGTTCGGCGGCGATTCGCTCATCGCGCGGGCCTACGAGCAGGCCATTCGCGAGCGCTACCGCTTCTACAGCTACGGCGACGCGATGCTCATTCTCTGATGCCAGGCCGCGGCGGGACGAGCGAGACGCTTGTCCTACGGCTACAATCCTCGCATGGAAGCCGCAGCCGCCCAAATCGAAACGCAACTCGCCCGCTTTCGCCTGAGCGGCTTTCGCCCGGGACAGCGGGAAGTGATCTCGGCCGTAGTGGACGGACACGACTGCCTGTGCATCATGCCGACCGGCGGCGGAAAGAGCCTCTGCTATCAGCTTCCCGCGGTTGCCCGGCCGGGAGTGACGCTGGTTGTTTCTCCGCTGATTGCCCTGATGAAGGACCAGGTCGATGCTCTGCACGACCTGGGCATTGCGGCGACCTTCATCAACAGCTCGCTCGCCGCCCGCGAGCAATTCGACCGCATGGACGCCATGGCCGCCGGCCAGTTCGATCTCGTCTATATCGCGCCCGAACGGCTGCGAAGCTCGATCTTTATCGAGAAACTCCGGGCCACTCAGCTGCAACTCCTGGCGGTCGATGAAGCCCACTGCATCAGCGAGTGGGGGCACGATTTCCGTCCCGACTATGCCCGTCTGGGCCTGGTGCGCCAGCGGCTGGGTTATCCGCAGACAATCGCCCTGACGGCCACGGCCACGCCCCAGGTCC
>JAKEHX010000164.1 GCA_022614795.1 Planctomycetaceae bacterium
CGCTCGGCTGGCTCGCCGCCGAGGCGGTCGGTCGTGCCGATCGCCTGGCCGGTCTTCATGCCGCCGCCAGCCAGGAGGGCGCACGAAACGCGCGGCCAATGGTCGCGGCCGGCATCCTTGTTGATCTTGGGCGTGCGGCCGAACTCGCCCCAGGCGACGACGGTGCAATCGTCGGCCAGGCCCCGCTCGTGCAGGTCTTCGACGAGTGCGCTCACTGCCTTGTCAAAAATCGGCAGCTCCTCGCGAGCCGTTTTGAAATTCTGCCCGTGCCAGTCCCAGAAGCTGTAGTTGACGGTGACGACGCGCACTCCCGCCTCGATCAATCGGCGGGCAAGCAGGAGATTCTGCGGCACGCGCGGAGCGCCGTCCCCCTTGGGCCGGCTGGGATCGTAGTATCCGTAGCGCTCGCGAGTCTTCTGGTCCTCCTTGCTGACGTCCATGGCGCTAAAGAACTCGGACGAGGTGAGGATGCCCATCGCCCGCTGCGTGAAGGTGTCGAGGCCGTCCATCGTCCGCGAGCCGTCCCACTCGCGGCGGAACTGATCGACCGACGAGAGGAGCTGCCGGCGGTCGCCCAGCCGATCGGCCGTGATTCCCTGGAGCACCAGGTCGTCCTTCCCCTCGCCCATCGGCCGGAAGGCGTTGTGTCCCAGGCCCAAAAAGCCCGCGCCCGGCTCGTTGTAGGGCTTGTGCTGCGTGACGTAGCAGACGCTGACAAACGGCGGCACGCCCGGCTGCACGGGCCCTTGCAAGCGCGACGACGCCGAACCGATGTGCGGCCAGCCGCCGGCGGGGGCGTTCTGGCTGAGATGACCCGTGAAGCACTGATAACCCGCGTGGTCGTCGCGGCAGCCGACGATGGTGCGGATGGGAACGAGCTTATCCATAATCCGCGCCAGGTTCGGCAGGAGCTCGCAGATCTCGATCCCCGGCACGGCCGTCGGAATCGGGGCGAACTCGCCGCGAACTTCGGCGGGAGCATCGGTCTTGATCTCGTACATGTCCTGATGCGGCGGTCCGCCGCACAGGTAGATCATGATGAGGGATTTGTGGCGCTTCTTGGAGCGCACCTCGCTGACGCTTCGGGTTAGTGTGTCCTCGCTTGCGCGTCGGGTTAGTGTGTCCTCGCTTGCGCGTCGGGTTGGTTTTTCGGCCGCTTGCGAGTCCTCGAGCGCTAAGAGCTGTGGCAGCGTCAGTCCACCCAGGCCAAGCGCCCCGATCCGCAGCAGGTCGCGGCGGGAATAGCCGTCGCAGTGGCGGCGGGATGTGGCGGGGCCGAGGAGGGTGAGCATGGTTGTAGGCACACTCCGTGTGCCGTTTGGCTGGCGGATCGATCGAAGATTTCACGGCACACGGAGTGTGCCTGCTACTTGCTAACGGCACACGGAGTGTGCCTGCTACTTTAGATCACTTCCTTCAGCGGCTCGACCCCTTCATCGACCAGGTACTGCGGCCGGCCGCGGAGGTCGAACTCGCGGACCGCCCGCAGGTTCAGGCCGAGGTTGTTGTAGAGCGTGGCCCAAACTTCCTGGAAGCTGACGGGCCGCTCGATCGCGTGCTCGCCCAGGCGGTTGGTCGCGCCAATTACCTGGCCGGTCCGCATGCCGCCGCAAGCGAGCAAGGCGCAGGAAACCTGCGGCCAGTGGTCGCGGCCGGCGTCGTTGTTGATTTTCGGCGTGCGGCCGAATTCGCCCCACACCACGACCGACACGTCCTTATCCAGTCCCCGCTGGTGCAGATCGGTGATCAAGGCGGCCGTCGCCCGGTCGAGCAGCGGCCCATCCTGACGCATGGCGTCGAAGTTCTTGCCGTGCCAGTCCCAGCGGCTGAAGTTGAGCGACACGACCCGCGCCCCGGCTTCGACCAGACGGCGGGCGATGAGGAAGTTCTCGGTCAGCTTTGGCGCTCCGTCGTCGCGGAACTTTGGGTCCCCCTTGCCGTAACGCTCGGCAAGGGCCGGGTCTTCCTTACTGATGTCCAGGGCATCGGCCAGCGCCGACGACGTCAGAATGCCGACCGCCTGCTGCGTGAAGCTGTCGAGGCCGGCCATTTTGCCGGTCGTGTCCACTTCGCGGCGGAAGCGGTCGAGCGACGACTGAAGATTCTTGCGGTCCGCCAGCCGATCGAGCGTGATCCCTTGAAGGACCATGGTGTCGGTCTTGGTCGTTTCGTTGCGGCCGCCGACCAGCTTGAATGGCGAATGGGAAATTCCCAGGAATCCACCGTCGCCGTCGTAGCCCCATGGCGCGTGGTCGGTCTTATAGCACATCGAAAGGTGCGGCGGAATCGCGCCGTTGACCGGGCCCTTAAGCTTGCTGATCCAGGCCCCCGCTGCCGGCCAGCCACCGGCGGGCGGCGGATTGAGCGGGCGGCCCGTCATGCACTGATAGGCGTCGTGCCCACCCGTCGCCCCGACCATCGAGCGAATGAACACGCACTTGTCGGCCACCGCGGCGATTTTCGGAAAGCACTCGCCGATCTCGATGCCGCTGACGTTGGTTTTGATCGGCTGGAACTCGCCGCGAATCTCGGCCGGGGCATCGACCTTGATGTCCCACATGTCCTGGTGCGGCGGCCCGCCGGGCAGGAAGACATTGATGATCGCCTTGTGGCTTTTGCCGATTCCCGCGCGGGCTTCAGCCGCCAAGAGCTGCGGCAGCGACAGGCCCCCCATTACCATTCCGCCGATTTTGAGGAAGTCGCGGCGGGTGGCGCCATCGCAAAAGCGGCGCGAGCGATCGGTCGGTCCGAGGATCGTCAGCATGGCGGGACTCCTGCAAGGCGGGATCGGCAAGGCGAGGATTTGGCGAGCCGCGGCCACGTCCGGGGCGCAGCGAGCCAAACTACGGCCAATCGTATCAAACCCGGTTGATTTGTTCAAGTCTTTCCAGTTATCGGCTCGTGGTAGCAGAATTCGCCAGAATTCTGGTCAGGTGCCCGCAGCCGGAAGTCTGGCGACTTCCGCTACAAATCCTTGCTGAGCCGGAAGTCTGGCGACTTCCGCTACAAATTCTGCCCAAAGCAGAGGCAATAGCCCGAGCTGTCGAGAATGTCGAAATCCAGGCACCCGTAGTGCGTCTTCTCGATTGCTCGCGTGATGGTCACACCGCGGCTTTTGAATTCGTCGTACAGCGCCTGCGCATCGCGGACCCAGATATAGGCGTCCCAGCAGCCCTCGGAATGAGGATCGACGGTGCGATTCGGCCTGGCCAGGCCGCTCCTGCCAAAGCACCCCAACATGATCGTGATGCCGTCGCGGCGCACCATGACGAAGCACGGCGGCTCGCCCCAGTAGCGATCGAACGTGAAGCCCAGTTTGTCGCGGTAGAACTCAGCCGCCGGGACGACGTCGTCCACGACGAAATAAGGAGCGACAGAAAGCACCTGGCTGCTCGTCATTGCGTTTTCCGGACGTGCTCGGTAATGTCGCCTTTCGCTCCGAGGTTGTGATTCTTTCGTAGCTGAAGTCGCCAGACTTCAGGTTTTTCCGCGGATTCGGAACTCTGGCGAGTTCCGCTACGGAATTCATTCAC
>JAKEHX010000165.1 GCA_022614795.1 Planctomycetaceae bacterium
GGCAGCACGCACTATTCGCACCAGCGCCGCGGGCTCCTGAATTGTCACGAGCCCGTGCGCGGGCAGGTTCGCCAACTGGCGACAATCATGCAGTCGCTCGGCCACACGCGCCTCGACGTGCTCAAGCTCGATGTCGAAGGGAGCGAGTTCGAGGCGGTGCCCGATATCCTCGCCAGCGGCATCAAAATCGATCAGCTACTCGTCGAAATCCACTACCACTACCACTTCCGCTCGCGGTCGTTTCGCGAAGGAATGGATCTCATTCGCCAGATCAAAGCCGCCGGCATGCAGTGCATCCACGTCTCGCCCCGCGGCTTTGAGTTCAGCTTCGTGCGCACCACGTAGGCCCATACTCCGTATGGGCCAGAACCTGGGAGTGACTTCGCCAAGCTGTTCTGGGTCAACAAAGAATTGATCGTTGTGCCCCGCCGCATGTCCCACACGGAGTGTGGGACTACTTTGCCTTTGCCTTGGCCTTCGCTTTCTTCTTCTTCGCCGCTTTCCCTTCTCCCCCGCGACGCGCCGGCGCGTCCTCGACGTTCTTCTCCGGCAAATTGGCCTTGAGCTTGGCGATCACGCTCGCCATCGCTGGGTCCTTGGCGAGGTTCTTCCACTCCAGCGGATCAGCGTCATGGTCATAAAGCTCCTCGCCGCCGTCGGCATAGCGGATGTATCGCCACCGCTCGGTGCGGATGCCGTGGTTGTTCCGCCCGTGCGTGGTAAGCGCGGGGCGGTCCCAGGCATCCGTGGGATTTTTCAGCAATGACACGACGCTCACGCCCTCGTTGTGCTTGGGAATATCCAGGCCGCACAGCTCGCACAGCGTCGGATAGATGCTCATAAAGTCCACCGTCCGCTCGCACCGGCTGTCGGGCCTGGTGATGCCAGGCGCCACATAAAATAGCGGCGCTCGCGCGGCCTCCTCCCACAGCGTGAACTTCCGCCAATGCTGTTTTTCGCCCAGATGCCAGCCGTGGTCGCCCCAAAAGACGATGATCGTGTTGTCCTTGTACGCGCTTTGGTCAAACGCCTTCATCAATCGCCCGATCATCGCGTCGCAGAACGCCCCGGCTGCGAGGTAGCCCTGCACCGCTTCTTTCCAGCGGCCGGAAGCGAGGATGTCGGCGTGATCGCCTTCGGGCCGGGCCATCCGCACGCCTGCCGGCGGCACATCGTCGAGGTCCGTCTGGAGCACCTTCGGCAGCTCGATCGAGCTAAGCGGGAACAGGTCGTAATACTTCCGCGGCACGTTCCAAGCCATGTGCGGCTTGTGCAGGCCGCAGGCCAGGAACAACGGCTTGTCGCGTTTTCGCCCGAGTTGCTCGATGCAGTAGCTGACCGTGTGGTAATCGTGCATGTCCTCATCGGCCGCATCGACCGGGGCGAAGCGAATGCCGCCGACGCCGCCGCTGGCCCCCGCCGCTGGCGCTGCGTCGCCGCCGCGCCCCTTCGCGTAATCGTCCCACTCGCCGAACTGGTCGCCGTCGCCGTGATAAATCTTCCCTGCCCCGGCCACGTAGTAGCCCTGCTGATGGAACCAGGTGTTGAGCGGCACGACGCTCATCGCCACCGGCGAATCGCGGCGGTCAATGCCGTTGCTATAGACGCCGGTCGTCGAGCTGCGCAGGCCCAGCATCAGAGCCGTCCGCGAGGGATTGCAGACGGGGCAGGCGCAGTAGGCCCGCGTGAAACTCACGCCGCGCGCCGCCAGGGCGTCGATGTGCGGCGTCTTGGCCTGCGGATGTCCGCCCAGGCACCCGATCCAGTCGTTGAGGTCATCGACCGCAATGAACAGCACATTGGGCCGGGCGGCATCGGCGGCAGCGGCGCCCGTACCCAGGAGCAAACAGGCAAGGATTGTGGGGCGGATGGTCATGAAAGTGAACTCCTTGGAATCACAAAAGCAGTACAGAGTACGCACGCAGTAACGAGTGTTGGGTACTAAGTACTCGGTACTGAGAACCTCCGAGCATAGCGCGACACCGCCGTGATTACCAGTCACCGGGAATGCCCACTTCGAGCTCAGTTGAGGCGCGACGGCTTACCCCAGCAACTCCTCAATCGCCTTCCCCGGCCGCACAAACACTGGGCGGCCGTTCAAGTCGGGAAGCGTTTGATGCTCGGCGACGCCAAGCAGGTGATAGACTGTGGCGATCAGATCAGCGGGGAGCACGGGGTCGGCGGCGGGATAGGCCGCGTGTTTGTCGCTCTTGCCATGGACATAGCCGCCGCGGACGCCGCCGCCGGCCAGGACGCTCGTGAAGCAGTTCGGCCAGTGGTCGCGGCCGTCGCGGCCTGCCCCGGCGTCGCTGTTTCGCTGGCCGATCCTCGGCGTGCGGCCGAATTCACCCGTCCACACGACCAGCGTCTCGTCGAGCATTCCCAGTTCCGAAAGATCGTCGAGCAGGGCCGAAAATGCTTGGTCCGCCACCGGCATCAACCGATCCTTGAGGTCGATAAAGTTGCGGCTGTGGGTGTCCCAATAGACGCTGATGTTCTTGATCCCCTCGCTGGGCCAGAAGACGGTCACCAGCGGCACGCCGCGCTCGATGAGCCGCCGCGCCTGAAGGACCGACTGGCCATGCGGGTTGAGCCCGTAGCGCTCGCGCATCGCCTGCGGCTCCTGGGTCAGGTCGAAGGCCCCCTTGGCGTCGGCGGCTGACGTCAGAAGGTCATACGCCCGCTGCAGGTTCTTGGCATGGGCGGCCAGTGCCGCGTCGCCGGCGGGGGCCAAAGATTCCACCTGCGCGAGCAAATAGCGCCGCTCATCGAGCCGCTCCTTGGACAGCCCCTCGCTCAGCGCGAGATCGGCCACGCGGTAGTCGGCCCGGCTGGGATCGTCGTCAATGATCAGCGGATCGTGCATCGGCCCCATCCAGCCGCCCCACTGGCCTTGGCTCTCCTCGACGAACCGCGGCACGTCGTTTTCAAGCTTGGGGCGGAACGAAATGTAGGACGGCAATGGCCCGCGGCCGCGGCCGAGTTTCGACAGCACCGAGCCCATGCTCGGCCACTGCGCGCGGCGCTCTCCGCCCGGCGGCGGTGGTTGGCCGGTCAGCAGAAAATGGGTGCTGGGGGTGTGATCGGCGTTGCCGTGCGTCATTGACCGCACGATCGTCAGCTTGTCGCAGCGGCGCGCCAGTCGCGGCATGTGCTCGCAGATCGACAGTCCCGGCACGTTGGTCGCGATCGGCTGAAACTCGCCGCGGATTTCGGGCGGCGCGTTGGGCTTCATATCCCAGGTGTCTTCATGGGCCGGCCCGCCCCACATGAAGAGCAGAATGCACGCCTTGGCCCGGCCGAACGAACGCTCCTCGGCGTCAGCGGCCGCCGCCCGCCGCGCCAACAGTTCCGGCAGCGACAGGCCGAGCAGGCTCAGGCTGCCGGCCCGCAGCACATCGCGGCGCGACAGTGCCCGAGCCCGGCGGAATTGGCGGCAGCCAAAGCGGTCCATCATCTCGCTCGCGAAGAACGGTAGTTTGTGGTGCGGCCGTCTCGGCTGCATACGCACGCAAGACGCCTGTACCACAATAGAGGCCCGCGGCGGAGAATTGCAAGCTTGGAGCGTGGACGGGTCCTTGCCGCTATTGGATCAGATGGCAAAGGGCAATCAGAATTGCGCAACACGATCGCTCGGAGCGAATCCCAAAGCGGCGACAAGTCGCCGCACTCCATAACTACGACCGCGGGGCATCAGGCGGAGGCTGGGCAGCAGCACTCCGCTTCAGGGCGTCGGCAACTTCCTGGCGGTGCACAGGCACTTCGGGGGGAGCTTCGATCCCCACGCGCACCTTATCCCCGCGGACATCGACGATGGTAATCACGATGTTGTCGCCTATGACGATCCGCTCATCACGCTTGCGCGATAGCACCAACATGCCAGCACCGACTCCTTCTTCCAGCACTTGGAACCCAAACTATTAGCCTGCTTAATTTTAGGAGTGATGAATGCGAAGTGAAGTCTGTGCGAGGTCCTCGGCCACGCCGCAACTGAGGAATCCGGTTGGCGCAATGAAAAGCGCGCCCCGAGGACAACGTAACCATTTGACACATAACGACTTACTGATTGGATGCGCGCCGGAGGTGATACCAGGAAATCTAATTATTTTCCTTGCACGAACGAGAACTGGACACTCTGTCACCCTTCGAATCTGGTTGCATTTGCGGTTTGCCAGCCGACAATGGCCCGGTCATGCATTGAACCATTGGAGGCTGCCTATGTCGCTCATCCGACCCATCCTGTTGCTATTACTGTTCGCCACAACGGGCATGGCCGAGGAGCCAGCCCGCCGGCCTCATACTAAAGACGATCTCAAATTCTGGCTCGACAACATGCTCGCTTGGCATCGTTTTGATGTGCAGGAAGTCACGCTGGCGACCGGGCTCACGGCTGATGAAATCGACGCAGCGATCAAACGGCTCGGAATTGATCGGCTACCCGCGCCGCGCGGCAAGTATGCTCCGCTCGTCGTGCTGCCCTACCCCGGCGGACGGCACCCGCGGATCGGCTTTCTCGAAGGCGCCGTCAATCCGCAGCGCGAGACAAAGGTCAGCATCTTCGCCCCCTGGGCGGACGGCGGCTATGCGGTCGCCGACGTGCCCGAGGCGATCTGGCACGAAACGTCCGCGGGCCGCAAGCTTTTGTATCTGGCCCA
>JAKEHX010000166.1 GCA_022614795.1 Planctomycetaceae bacterium
CCACCAGGCGATGATCGTACGCCAGCGATAGCGGCATCATCAGCCGCACGGCAATCTGGTCATCGACGACGACCGGCATCTTGCGCGAGCGGCCGACCAGCAGGATGGCGACCTCCGGCGTATTGATGATCGGCGTGCTGTATGTTCCCCCGATCGCCCCCAGATTGCTGATCGTGAAGGTCGAGCCTTGCAGGTCGGCCACCGAGAAGTTGCCCTCGCGCACATTGTCAGCGATCTGCGCCAGCGCGCGAGCGATGTCGGCGATGCTCAGGTCGTCGGCGCCGCGGAGGCTGGGAACGACGAGGCCCCGCTCGGTATCGACTGCGATGCCAATGTTGACGTATTCCTTGTAGATGATCTGATCGTGTTCGACATCGATCGAGGCGTTGATCGTCGGATGATTCTTCAGGGCCGAAGCGACCGCCTTGATGACGAACGGCAGGCTGGTCAGCTTGATTCCCTTCTTGGCGTAATCGTCCTTGCTGCTAGTGCGGATTTTCTCGAGGTCCGTGACGTCGGCGTCGTCAAAATTCGTGACTCGCGGACAAGTGGTCCACGACTCGTGCATCTTGGCCGCAATTGTCTTGCGGATCTTAGACATCTTCTCGGGGCGAATCGGTCCCCAGTTATCGCGGGCGGTGGCCGTGGATGCCTTGGCGGGAGCGGCGGCGGCGGTCTGGCTCGCCTGGCGCACGACCGCGAGCACGTCTTCGCGGGTGATTCGCCCGCCGGGACCGCTGCCGGCGACCCGCGCCAAATCGACGCCCACCTCTCGGGCAAACCGGCGAACCGCGGGACCTGCCGACACACCGCCGTCGTGGGTCGGTTCGGGAAGGGTCGCGGCTTGAGCCACGGCCTGTACCGTTGCCGGCTGCGACGCGGTTTCAGCCGCGATTGGTTTTGGGGGCGGACTAGCAGGGGCAGGCTTGGGCGGTGACGGCGCGGCAGTAGCGGGCGCCGGACCCGGAGCAGCCTTTGGGGGCGCCAGCGCCGCCGGCTTTGGCGGCGGTGCGGCCTTCGGTGCGGTGCTGGCCGCCGCGGCTCCTTCGAGCGTGAGCAGCACCGCGCCAATCGGAATCGTCTGCCCCTGGGCGACATGCACCTTAAGCACCTTGCCCGCGGACGGGCTGGGAACCTGCATCGTCGCTTTACCGGTTTCAATCTCCAGGATGCCCTGGTCCTGCGCGATCGTCTCGCCCTCCTTCACCAGGAGTTCCAGGACGTCGCCGGAATCAATGCCGTCGCCGAGATTGGGCAGTTTGACTTCAGTAGGCATGGGGGAGTGAGTGGTTAGTGGTGAGTGGCGAGTGGTAAGCGATGAGTACTTGCCGACAACTCACCACTCACTACCACTCACTCAGTCGTCTAAGCAAAATACGGATCCACCTTCTCAGGATTCACACCCAAGTCTTTGATCGCCTTCGCGACGATTCTGGCGTCCAGCAGGCCCTGCTTGTGCAGCCGATAGAGCGTGGCGATGACGATGCACTCGGCATCGACCTCGAAGTGCCGCCGCAGGGCCTCGCGGGTCTCGCTGCGGCCCATGCCGTCAGTGCCCAGGGCATACAACTCGCCGGGCACCCATCGAGAAATCTGCTCGGGAAGCGCACGCACGTAATCCGACGCGGCGACGAACAGCCCCGACTCGCCGGCCAACACCGTTTCGAGGTAGCTCTTCCGCGGCGGCTTGTCGGGATGCAGCATGTTCCAGCGCTCGACCCGGTGGGCGTCGCGCCGCAATTCGGTGTAACTTGTAACGCTCCACACATTGCTAGCGATCTTGTACTGCGAGGCGAGCAGCCCCTGTGCCATCTCGGCGTATCGCAGGATCGAGCCGCTGCCGAACAGATTGACCTTGGCCTTCGCCCCTGGCACATCGCGGCTGGTGAGTTTGTAAATGCCGCGGACGATCCCCGCTTCGACCCCTTCCGGCATCGGCGGATGGACGTAGTTCTCATTGCCGGCCATCAGGTAATAGATGGCCGTGTCACCCTCTTCGTAGAGCCGCCGCATGCCGTCGAGCACGATCACCGCAATTTCATACGCGAACGCCGGATCGTACGCCCGCACATTCGGAAAGGCGATCGCGTTTAGCAGGCTGTGGCCGTCCTGGTGCTGGAGCCCTTCGCCGTTGAGCGTGGTGCGGCCCGCTGTGCCGCCGATCAGAAAGCCCTTGGCCCGCATGTCCTGGGCCGCCCAGATCAGGTCGCCGATCCGCTGGAAACCGAACATCGAGTAATAAATGTAGAACGGGATCATATTAATCCCGTGCGAGCTGTACGCCGTGCCGGCTGCGGCGAAACTGCTCATCGAGCCGGCCTCGGTGATTCCCTCTTCTAGAATCTGGCCATTGATCGACTCTTTGTACTTCGCCAGGATGTGCGAATCGACCGGCTCATAGAGCTGGCCGACGTGCGAGTAGATGCCGATTTCGTTGAACATCCCTTCCATGCCGAACGTGCGCGATTCGTCGGGCACGATCGGCACGACTTGCTTGCCGATCTTTTTATCGCGGCACAGCTTCCGCAACAGCCGCACGAACGCCGAGGTCGTCGACAGCTCGCCCCCCTGGCTGCCGCCGAGGAATTCCTTGTAATCGGCCAGCCGCGGCACTTCGGTCTTGGGGTGCACGGTGGGCCGGCTGGGAAGCGGTCCGCCCAGGGCCTGCCGCCGCTCGGCCAGGTATTTCATTTCGGCGCTCGTGGCCGGCGGCCTGTAGAACGGGGCATTGACCACTTCGTCGTCTGAAATGGGGATGCCGAACCGCGTGCGGAATTCGAGCAGCTCTTCTTCGTTGAGTTTCTTATTGTTGTGGGCGATGTTGCGCCCCTCGCCCGCTTCGCCCAGGCCGTAGCCCTTGATCGTTTTGGCCAATATCACCGTCGGCTGGCCCTTGGTTTCGATTGCCGCGTTGTAAGCCGTATAGACCTTCTCGGGATCGTGCCCGCCGCGGCGCAGCTTCCACAACTTCTCGTCCGAGTAGTTCTCGACCAGCTGGAGCAGTTCCGGATATTTGCCGAAGAAATGCTCGCGGATGTACGAGCCTGGCATCACCGTGTATTTCTGATATTCACCATCGACGACTTCTTCCATCCGCTTCACCAGGAGGCCCGTGTGATCCTTTTCGAGCAGCGGGTCCCAATCATCCCCCCACACGACCTTGATCACATTCCAGCCCGCGCCGCGGAACAGCCCCTCCAGCTCCTGGATGATCTTGCCGTTGCCGCGCACCGGCCCGTCGAGGCGCTGGAGATTGCAGTTGATCACGAAGATCAGGTTGTCGAGCTTTTCGCGGCCCGCGAGCGTGATCGCACCGAGTGTCTCGGGCTCGTCACACTCGCCATCGCCCACAAACGCCCATACCTTGCGGCCGGTCGTGTCCTTGATGCCGCGATCCTTCAAATACTCATTGAACCGGGCCTGGTAGATGGCCATGATCGGCCCCAGGCCCATTGAGACCGTGGGGAATTCCCAGAAATCGGACATCAGCCAGGGGTGCGGATAACTCGACAGGCCGCGGGTTTGGCGCAGCTCGCGGCGGAAGTGCTCGAGGTTCTCTTCGCTCAGGCGGCCTTCGAGAAAGGCCCGGGCGTACATGCCGGGCGATGCGTGCCCCTGAAAGTAGACCAGGTCGCCGCTGTAGCCGTCTTCACCGCGCCCGCGGAAGAAATGGTTGTAACCGACTTCATAGAGCGTCGCCGAAGAAGCGAACGTCGAGATGTGCCCGCCCAGGCCGTCGAAGTGTTTGTTCGCCCGATGCACCATCGCCATCGCGTTCCAGCGGATGATGCTCTTGATTCGCCGTTCGAGATCGCGGTTGCCGGGATATCGCGGTTGCTGGCTGGGGGGGATCGTGTTGATGTACGGAGTGTTCAGGGCATGCGGCATGGCGATGCCCGCTTGCCGGGCCTTGGCATCGAGCAAGGCGAGCAGCTGCCTGACGCGCTCCGGACCCTTCGTATTCAGTACGTACTCGAGCGAGTCGAGCCATTCCTGCGTCTCAGCCGGATCGACATCCTGCGATTGGCTTGGCGGCGGCACTGGGGCGATGTACGGGCCACGGCCGCTCGTGGCCGCCTGCATCGACGTAACTTCCGGCTCGGCTTGGGTTTCCGACATCAGTGAGTCCTTGGGGCGGCCGTCGAATGCCAACGGCAATCAATCAGCCAGCAAGTCCCGAATTTCACAAAACAATGGCAAATCCTACGCCGCTGTGACGAATAATGTCCCCGTAATTCAGTTTATCGGCCTGGCGGCCAGCGCGGCACAAACGCAAGCGGACATTGCCTCCTAACATTCTCTGCCCAAAAGGCTTGCGCGTAAAGGGTCGCCAAATGGTCAGGCAAGGTAGGCCTCAGCTCCGCGTGAGGGATTCTTCATGTGGAGCGTGATGTCTACGATGGACTGCATCGACGACACCTCGGCCCGCGGACATTACCATGCAAAGTTTGCAAACGGGCATCAGGGCGAGTGAGGTTGGCGTGAATCGGCAGGTAATTTCGTTGGCGATGTTGGTTTTGCTCGCTGCGGGATGCGGCCTCTGTACCGCTGCGCCGCCGGACGACGTCCGCTTCAACCGCGATGTCCGTCCGATCCTGTCGAACAACTGCTTCTATTGCCACGGGCCCGATCCCAAGCACCGCGAAGCCGACCTGCGACTGGACACCAGTGATGGGGCGCTGGCGATGGTTGTCGTCCCGGGCAGGCCGGACAAGAGCCCGCTGATCGAGCGCGTCACGTCGCACGATGACGACATGCGGATGCCTCCGCCGGCGAGCAAGAAGGGCCGCTTGAGCGACCAGCAAATCGCCATCCTCCGCCGCTGGATCGAGCAAGGAGCCAAGTACGAGGGGCACTGGTCTTTCCTGCCGCTGGCAAAAGCGGAAGAGCCGGCCGTCAAGAACGAAGCCTGGGTCAAAAACCCCATCGATCGATTCATCCTCGCCCGGCTGGAGCAAGAGGGGATCGTTCCTTCGCCCGAAGCCGATGCGGCGACACTGATCCGCCGCTTGTCGCTCGACCTGACGGGCTTATTGCCAACGCCGCAGGAAGCGGAGCAGTTCGCGAGTGAATTCTCTCCGTCTCTCCGTCCCTCCGTCTCTCCATCCGGAAATGAGGGAGAAACGGAAAGTCAGCGAGACAGCGAGAAGGCCTATGCTGCTCTCGTCGAGCGCTTGCTCAACTCGCCACATTACGGCGAACGTTGGGGTCGCCATTGGCTCGACCAGGCACGCTATGCCGATTCGAGCGGCTACTCGATCGACAGCGAGCGGCAGATGTGGCCCTATCGCGACTGGGTGATTCAGGCCACCAACGATGACATGCCATTCGACCGCTTCACGATCGAACAGCTCGCCGGCGACCTCTTGCCCAATCCGAACAAGGGCCAGCTCGTGGCGACGGCATTCCACCGCAACACGCTGATCAACGAGGAAGGGGGCACTGACCCCAAGCAATTCCGCCACGAGGCGGTCGTCGATCGCGTCAACACGACCGCAGCCGTGTGGCTCGGGCTGACGGTTGGCTGCGCGCAGTGCCACACCCACAAGTTCGATCCGATTTCACACCGCGAGTACTACGAGCTATTCGCATTTTTTAACAACACGACCGACGTCAACAACAAGGGGGCGACGGTCAGCGTGGCCCGCGGCGAGATGTTCGGGCAGATTCCGGAGCCGCCGCCTCCGCCGCCCGAACTCGTCGAGGGTTTTGCCCAGCGGCAAGCGGCTTGGGAGAAGGAGCAGTTAGCGCTCGTCGCGCCGGCGTCAACCTTACCGGTCACGTGGCATCCGCTTGAATATGTCGAAGCCGGCACATCTTCCGGAACGGCGCTCAAACGTCTGGAGGACAATTCGCTGCTGGCGGCAAGCCCGATCGCGAATCACGACGCTTATCGCATCGTGGCCAAAACCGGGCTCAAGCCGCTCGCCGCGCTGCGACTGCGAGTGCTGACACACGATTCGCTCCCCAAGCAGGGTCCAGGCCGCGCCGGCAACGGCAACTTCGTGCTTACCAAAGTCACCGCCAGCGCCGCCGGCAATCCGCTCAAGCTTGTCAGTGCCCGGGCAGACCACGAACAGCCTGAATATGGCGTGGCGGGTACGCTCGACGACGATCCGCAGACTGGCTGGGCGATCAATGTCGGTCCCAAGTCTCAGGCCAAGATGAACGCCGATCACGAGGCGGTGTTCGTGCTCGCGACGCCGCTTGCGGCGGATGGGCCGATTGAAATCCGCCTGCTGCACGAGCTGCACGGCGATTACTTGATCGGACGCTTTGCCCTGGAGGCCAGCGAAACCGCGCCGCCGGGGACGACACGCGTCGACAAGGAGCTGGCCGAAGCGCTCGCGATGCCGCCCGAAAGCCGCTCGACGAAGCAAGCGCTTCTGGTCCGCGATGCCTTCATTGCCGCCGATCCCCAGGCCCGAGCCGCGAAAGCCCGCCGCGAGGCCGCCGCCGCCAAAGCCGCAGACGTCATGGTGATGAAGGAGCTCGACCAGCCGCGGGAAACGTATATTTCGCTCCGCGGCGATTTCCTCCGTCCCGACAAGGACGTCGGCCCGCTCAGCCCCGGGGGTTTGAAGGCCGTCGCCCCGGCGTTCCCCGCTCAAGCAGGCCGCACGCGCGTCGATCTGGCAAAGTGGCTCGTCAGTCCGGAGAACCCGCTGACGCCGCGAGTGACGATGAACCGCGTCTGGATGCGCTACTTCGGCCGCGGCCTGGTCGAAACCGAGGAGGATTTTGGCACCCAGGGGACCTCTCCATCGCATCCGGAGCTGCTCGATTGGCTGGCAATGGAGTTCGTTACAGGACCAAAGTCTAATGTCCAAGGTCTGCCGTGGAGCATGAAGCACATGCATCGCCTGATCGTGATGAGCAATACGTACCGCCAGTCGTCCAAGATTCGCCCCGACCTGGCGGAGAAGGACCCACGAAACCAGCTGCTCGCGCGGCAGGAGCGGACCCGCGTGGAGGCCGAGATTGTCCGCGACGCGGCCCTTTCGGCCAGCGGCCTATTGGACCGGACGATCGGCGGCCCGAGCGTTCGCCCGCCGCAGCCGGACGGCGTTTATGCCTTCACGCAAACCGCGAAGAAATGGACGCCGGACACCGGGCCGGCCCGCTATCGCCGCGGGATGTACACACAGTTTTTCCGCAGCGCGCCTTACCCGCTCTTTACGACCTTCGACGCCCCCGATTTTTCGACCGTCTGCACGCGGCGGATTCGCTCGAACACGCCGCTTCAGGCGCTGACCGTCGCCAACGACGAAGCGTTTGTCGAAATCGCCCAGGGCCTGGCCGCGCGGGTCATTCGGGAAGTCCCCGCGGATGACTCGCCTGCGCGCCTCAAGCGGGCATTCCTCCTCTGCCTCTGCCGCCAGCCCAATGACCGCGAGCTGGCGGCCCTTCAAGGCTACTACGACCGCCAGCTTGCCGAATTAAAACAGGACGAGGCCCGCGCCAAGCAGCTGCTTCCGACCAGCCAGCAGCCAAACGCTTCCCCTGCCACGGCCGCTGCCATGGTCCTCGCCAGCCGGGCAATCCTGAACACCGACGGCTTTATCACTCGCGAATAATCGCTCATGTCCACATCTGCCCAATCTGAAATCCGAAATCCGAAATCTGAAATCGCGATTGCCACCCGCCGCCACTTCTTCTCCCAGTGTGGCGTCGGTGTCGGCAGTATGGCGCTCGCTGCACTGTTTCAGAGCGATGGCCTTGCTGCACCGAACATCGACCCGGCTCATCCGCTCGCCCCCCGCCAGCCACACTTTCCCGCCCAGGCCAAGAGCGTCATCTACCTGTTCATGGCCGGCGCGCCGAGCCAACTGGAATTGTTCGACGACAAACCCAAACTGCGCGATCTGCACGGCCAGCCGCCCCCCAAGAGCCTGCTCGAAGGGAAGCGATTCGCGTTCCTCAAGGGGAACGAAACACTGCTGGGAGCGACGCGCAAGCTCGAGCGCGTCGGCCAGGTCGGCATGGACCTGGGCGAGCTCTTGCCGCATCACCGCAAGATCGTCGATGAGGTTTGCTGGCTCCGCGGCATGACGACCGACGTGTTCAACCACGGACCCGCGAAACTCTTCGTGAACACCGGCTTTCCGGCTCCTGGACGGCCGGCGATGGGGGCCTGGGCGACGTATGGCCTGGGAAGCGAGTCGCGCGATCTGCCGGGATTTGTCGTGCTCCAGTCGGGACCCCGCGGGCCGCGGGCCGGCGCGTCGCTGTGGGCCAGCGGCTTTCTGCCGACATCGTTTCAGGGCGTGCCGCTGCGCAGCAAAGGGGATCCGATCCTGCACCTGCGCAGCCCCGCCGGAATCACGCGACAGGCCGAGCGCGACTTCTATAATACGGTAGGAGAGCTGAACCGGGCCCGGCTCGATGTGGTCGGCGATCCGGAGATCATGACCCGCATCAACGCCTATGAAATGGCTTACCGGATGCAAACGAGCGCCCCGGACTTGATGGACCTCTCGCAGGAATCGGCCGACACCCTGAGAGAATATGGTGTGACCCCCGGCCAGCCATCGTACGCGACCAATTGCCTCCTGGCCCGGCGGCTCGTCGAGCGGGGCGTGCGGTTCGTGCAGCTCTACCATACGAACTGGGACAGCCACGGCGGCCCGGGCGAGAACCTGAACGAGGATTTCGAGAAAGTTTGCAAGGACGTCGATCAGGCGAGCGCCGCCCTGGTGCTCGACCTCAAGCAGCGCGGCCTCCTCCACGACACGCTGGTGATCTGGGGAGGCGAATTCGGCCGCACGCCGATGGGCGAAGTCCGCAATACGATCGGCCGCGACCATCACATCGACGCCTACACGATGTGGCTGGCGGGGGGCGGCGTGAAGAGCGGCTTCATGCACGGCCAGACCGACGAGCTGGGATTCGGCGTCGTCGAGGGGAAGGTCCACGTCCACGATCTCCAGGCCACGGTCCTGCACCTGTTGGGCTTCGACCACGAGCGGCTGACGTACCGCTTCCAGGGCCGCGACTTCCGCCTGACCGACGTGCACGGGCGCGTGGTGCAGGAAATCCTGGCGTAGCGAGCCGCGACCTTCGACCTTCGACCTTCGACCTTCATCATTCTGCCGGCATGATTCTGCCCACTCCGAGCCGTCGAAGGTCGAAGGTCGAAGGTCCTCCGTGCCTCCGTGCTCGGTGTGGGGCGATTCTGGCGGCCAAGAAAATAGTTGACAGGGGCCGCAGGGCGCGGAGAATCGGTACGCCAGCGAGCCGAGCGCGGATCTGGGGCCGCCACTTGAGCGCAGTTGGCGGCCTTGGAGTGGAGGGATGAGTTCCGGGGAGCGCCTGCGGAGACATTGGGAGCGATCCCGGACGGCGTCTGTGGCTTTACGGACGACATTTCTTTGTTTGCGGACACATTTTGTGCGTTTACGGACACATGTTGTGCGTTTACGTACACTATATCTGTGTTTACCGACACAATTTGAACGTTTACAGACACAATTTTTGTGTTTACGTACACAGTTTCTAAATTTACGGAGCCAATTCTGCGTTTACGTACACAGTTGTCGCATTTATGGAGACCATTGGTGCGTTTACGGCCAGCTTAATCGCGTAAAATTCTTGAACAGATAAAGACATGTTGATGGTAATTATGCAAATGGTGGCGGCAGCCACGGCCTTGGTGGCTGGTGCCACGTCCCTGATGACCGGAATTCGTGCCACAGCGACGCCAGCGGCGGGCAATGCGCCCGCCGTGACGAAAAATCATCCCTTGGGGAGCCCTCGATCATGCCTTTGACCAGCATTGGCTCGTACATCGCCGTCATGGATGAGTTTGTGGCCCACTGGACCGACGTGAATGCGGAGATCGCGCCCGCCGTGCTGACCCTCCAAGGGGGCTACACCCTGGCCCTGTTCACCGCGGACCGGAACGCCTTGGAGCAGGCGATCATCGATGTCCAGGACCTCGAAAACGCCCGCGAAACGTCCGCCAGCGCGCGGGACCTTTTGAAGGGGGCGATCAGCACGAAGCTCGGCCAGTTCCGCGCGGCCCTGCGGGCGCTGTTGCCGAGCACCAAATACCCCCGGGCCGCTCCCATGGTCCCCCACCTGGGCGCGGTCGAGAGCAAGTTCCTGGCCCCCTTCGACGACATGGAAAGCCTGTGGACGCGGATCAACGCGGACGCCAGCATTGCCGGCTTCACGCCGCCGCTGGTGATCGGCCCGTTGACGCTGGCCGCGTTCAGCAGCGAACTGGCGGCCCTGCGCACGGCGTTTACCGCGGTCACGGTCGCCGAAAACGATCTCGACATCGGGCGGAAGGGGCGGGACGTGCTGCTCGCGCCGGCGCGGGAGCGGATGGTGCAGTACCGCTCCGCGGTGGAAGCGATGCTCGGGCCGGCGCACCCGCTGACGCTCTCGCTCCCCGACGTCTATCCCGCCCCCGGCTCGACCCCCGCGGCGGTCACGCTCGGCGGGGCGTGGAACGGGGCGACGCAGCTGGCCGATTTGAGCTGGACCCCCTCCAGCGACCCCGACCTGGCGGAATACGAAATCCGCTTTTCTCCCGGCGCGGCCTACGACGCGCTGACCGCGAGCGTCATCGGGAACCAGCCGCCGGGCACGCTGAACTTCTCCACCAGTGCGGGGCTGTCGCTGTCCAGCGATATCGCCTCGTACAAGGTCTTCGTGCGGCTGACGACCAGCAACGAAGCGGGGAGCAACACCCTGACGATCACGCGGCCATGAACCTTCGACCTTCGACCTTCGACCTTCGACCTTCGATCCCGGATCACCGAGGACGAGAACGAGGACGAGCACGAGGATGAGCACGAGGACGAGCCCCAGCCTGCGCCTCCGGCTACGCGTTAAACGAGGCGAGGTTCACACTAAAACAGCGTTCGCTCCCACCCCGGCTCGACCATCCGCATCGTCGTCGCGTCGTCACGGTCGCGCATGCCGCACTTCTCGTACATCTCGTGCGCGCGGGCCAGGCGGTCGCGGTCAAGCTCGACTCCCAGGCCCGCTCCGCTGGGAATCTCCATCTTTCCACCGGTGATGGGCAGCTTGCCGCCGGCGATGATTTCAGCCGATTCGACCAGCCAGGGATAATGCGTGTCGCTGGCGATGGTGAGCTGCGGCACGCTCGCCGCCAGGTGGATCATCGCCGCCATGGTCACGCCGGCGTGGTTGTTGCTGTGTTGGCTCACCTTCCAGCCGAGCGCCTCGGCCATTTGCCCCAGCGTCAGGCAGCCCGCGAACCCGCCCCAGTAGTGATGATCGGCCAGGACGACATCGATCGGCTGATTGCGGATCGCCGGAGCAATGTCGTCGAGCTCGACGACGCACATGTTGGTGCTCATCGCCAGGTCAGTGCGGCGGCGGACCTCGGCCATCGCTTCCTGGCCGCGGACCGGGTCTTCGTAGTATTCCAGCGGCAGGCCCTTGAGCGAGCGGCCGATGCTGACCGCAGTCTCGGTCGTCCAGCGGCCATTAGGATCGATGCGGACCTGATGCTTGCCGCCGAAGCGGTCGCTGATCGCACGCAGTGCCGCGAGCTCCGTTTCCGGCGGCAGGACTCCCGCTTTGAGCTTGTGCACGCGAAAGCCGAACCGCTGGTGGAACTGCCACGCCAGCTCAGCCATGGCTTCGGGAGTGCGGACTTCGCCCCACTGGTCGAGGGCCTGCTCGCCCCGGCCGCGGCTATCGACGATTCGCTTGTCGGCCAGCAGCTTGGGGTGATCGGCGGCATAGCGGAAGAAGAGATAGGCGGCGACTTCGATCTCGTCCCGCACGGGCCCCCCGACTAGTTCGCACAGCCGCAGGCCCGTGGCCCGGCCAATCGCGTCCAGGCACGCCAGCTCGATGCCGGCATAGGCGCGGGCATTGCGGGCCAGCGGCTGGACGCCCAAGCGGCGATAGGCAAGCACGCTTTGGCCCACAAGTGCCTGGGCAGCCCGACGCAGGTCGCGCACCGTGTCTTCGCCCCCGTGCGTTTCGCCGATGCCGCGGATGCCCCCTTCGGTGACGATCTCAACGATCGTCCGTAGGAAATACGGCCCGTGACAGCCCGACGCCGCCAGGATCGGCGGATCGGGCAGAGCGATCGGCGTGACGATGACTTCCTTGATCGCCAGGTCAGAGCTTCGTCGTCGTGAAATCGTCGCTGCTTCCTGAGCCAGCGCAGGCGCAAGCAATCCGGACGCCGTGATCGCACCCGCGGTCAAGCCGGAAAGGTTGAGACAATCGCGCCGCGATAGTCGCATGGCGGGGCTCCAGGAGAGGAAGAAGCAACCTGCTTCCGCTCGCCGGCCTATCGTAAGGCCTTGCCAGGCGAATTGCGAATGGAATTGCGGCTGGAAATTCGCTCCCAAATGGCTCAAAACGGCCCAAGAACCGCCCATTCCCAGCGAATGCACAGGCGCTACCTCGCCCGCCGGGCTATCATGGGAGGTGAGCTTGTGCCGCTGCGATTGGGGAGTTCGGCCATGAGAGCCACGGTCTGTTTGTCCTTGCTTCTGGCCCTCGTTCCTCTGGCCGGATGCATTCCCGTTCCCGCCGATCTGGTGTCAAAGGCCGATACCAGCCGGCCCGTGAATGAGTCTGCCGCCAACCAAACAGCGGTCCCGGCCCCGGCTGGCGTGACGGTTGAATCGGCCCCGGTTGCCGACTCGGCCGCAGGCGCCCCAACCGCCAAAGCGCCCAAGCCGGGCCGGCTGTGGGTGGTCGTCAAAAACCTTAAGGTGACGTCGTTTGGAATCGACACCGACATCTCCGCCGAATGGGAAGTGGTGCAAGGCTCGCCCGAACCGGGCGCGAGCTACGTGCTCCGCGTCAGCGACGGCAACGACATCAGCCCGGTGGAGCACTATGTCGATTTCGACATCAATCTCAGCCAGGGGTCTGGAAAGGTAATCGACGGCGTGCGCGGCGGCCCGCTTGGAATTCGCGGCGGGCTGTATGCCGTCGTCGGCAAAAAGGGAAGTTTTGGGCGGGACGACCTGGTTCCCGTTTCTGGCAAGGCGCGACCTGATGGGGGCCCGAGCGAGTCGATTGCGCCACCGGCCGCCGCCGAAACTGCCAGATCCACCGCGACAGGTCCAGTCGTCGAGGGGGTGGCCATCGCCCTCTCCAACCCGCGGCGCCAGAGCCGCCAGATCGGTGCGCCGCGCGGCGGGTGGGCGGTCGACTATCAGCTCCAGGGGAGTTTCTTTCCCGGCGAGCGCTACGAATGGGTCGTCGAGGATTCGTCTGGCAATCGAGTGCTCATCGACGTCACGACCGACGTGACCTTCCCCAATCGCCCCAAGGGCGGCACCTTCGCCGGCACGCCGATCGGCCTGAGCCGGCTGAGCGGCCAGCTCTCGATGTTCATCGAGCGGCGGCGGATCGCGAGCAGTCCGCGAGAAAAGGGCGAAGTGGTGTCGAACACCGTGACGCTGGATTAAGTCATTCGATCAGAGTTGGCCGCAGCACCGCGACCTCCGATCCGTCGGCCAGGAAAGCCGTGGTGGGAGGGCCTCTAAGAAATGGCTCGAACTGCGGGCCGTAGAGGGCGGCGATGTCGCAGTCCAGCTCGGCATCGAGTCCGCGCCAGACGCGCCACGGCGGATGGACCACGCGGTACTCAACGGTGCCGCCGTCGCGCTGCCGGCAGTAGCCCCAGTAATGCTCGGCGATGAACTGCTCGTGCGAGTCATCGGCCAGCGGAGCCGGCTGGCCCTCGTGCCTCAGCCGGATGAACCCCCATTTTCCGGCGAGCCGCCAGCCAAAGCCGACCGAATTAGGCGGGGATTTTTCCGACGCGGGATTTGGCGAGTGGCCCGCCGTTTCCCGGACGAACTCGGCAGCAGGACCGCAGGCCCAGTGCGACATCGGCACGGCGATGTACGGCTCGTTGTAGGTCCAGCGCGCCGTCGTGGCGATCGCCCAGCGCGGGACGATCTCCTTGACGAAGGCCACGCCCCGGCGGAATTCGCCGCCTACCTCGCGGCGGACATAAAAACGCAGGTTCACCTCCTCGAAGTTGCGATGGAAGGGGATCGGCCATCCCAAAACGCGTGTGCCCAGAAACAGAAAGCCGACGACGCTGACGAAGGTCCGGCCTTCGTGCGAATCGAGCGTCGTTCCGCGGGGGACGAGCGGCTGGAGCACAGCGGGATCGATTTCATAGTTGAGCATCGCCAGGGCGTGCCAGCGGGCCGCCAGGAACACGCGGCCGACGTTCGGATGGTGCGATTTGAGTGGTGCGGCGGCCAACTGGCTCATGGTGACGACTCCTCGGGCAAACTAACCGCAATTGCCGGCGGCACGCAACTCATCGGTCCGCCTTAGCGTGACTGAACTTCGGGCTCGTCGTCGTGACGCCGATAGTGGCCCGCCAAAACTGCCGGCGACGCGCCGCAGGCATGCCGCGCGAGCAGCCACCAGTTGCGGAGCGTTTGGCCCAACACGCCGTGCTTTTGCCAGCGGCGCGCGCTTACCACGACTGGACCGGGCGCTAATGCCGGCCAGGCCTGCCGCCGCAGTTGCCGCATCAGCAGCACATCTTCAAGCAGCGGCTGGTCGGGAAATCCGCCGAGCGCGAGAAATGCCTCGCGGCGCACGAAGATCGCTTGATCGCCATACGGCAGGCCCAGACGTCGCACGCGCGACGCGTTGCCGCGCTCCAGCAGCCGATAGGCCAGCCCCGGCCCGTCGATCCGCTGCTTTAGCGCGCCGTGCAGCCGGTGCGGATCAATCAGGCAGCGGCTGACTTGCGTGGCGATATCACCGGCCAGGTAGTTATCGGCATGCAGGAAGAGCAACACGTCGCCCGTGGCCGCCTGCGCGCCAAGGTTTTGCTGGACCGCGCGGCCCGGGGGTGAGGAGAACAAGCGGCACCGCAGGCTGGCCGCGATTGCTGGCGTCTGGTCGCTGCTGCCGCCATCGATGACGATCACCTCGGCCGCGCCTGCGCGCCACGCCGAATCGACGGCCCGGAAGATATTCTCGGCTTCGTTGAGCGCGGGAATGATGATGGAAAGTCGCACGCGAGAATTCGACAATCGGGGTGATGTCGGTTCAATGGCTCGCCCCTGGCCGCGCGAAAACGGCTATAATGACCTGTTTGTTGCTTGCACTTGCCAGGATCAGGCGGCTTTGGGTTTGCGTTCATGAAACTGCGCGTCGGCATCGTCGGATTGGGAGAGACCTGGGAGACGAGGCACCGGCCGGCACTGCGGGCCCTTTCCGACCGTTTTGAGGTGCGGGCGATCTGCTGCGAAGTGGCCCACCTCGCCAGCCAGGCGGCCCGCGATTTTTCGGCGGCCGAGGTCGATGGCTTTCGGGCCTTGTGCGCCCGCGACGATGTCGATGTCATCCTCGTGCTCTCGCCCGAATGGTATGGCCCGCTGCCGGTGCTGGCGGCCTGCGACTATGGCAAGAGCGTCTATTGCGGGGCAGCCCTCGATTTCGACGATCCGTCGCAGGCCCAGCTGCTCAAGCGGCGCGTGGAGGAATCGGGCATCGCCTTCATGGCCGAATTCGCCCGCCGCCTTGCGCCGGCAACATTGCGGCTCAAGGAATTGATCGCCACGCAGATGGGGAAGCCGAAGCTGATTTTCTGCCACCGCCGCTCCCCGATCGAGCCGGGCGGTTCGCCGCGCCGCCCGACGCGGCACTGCCCGACGATGCTCCGCGAGATGATCGAGCAGGTCGATTGGTGCCGCTACGTCGCCGGGTCGGAGCCGACCTCGCTGATCGGCATCGGACACTCCTGCACCGAAACCGCCGACGGCGACGACTATCAGATGATGAGCCTCGACTTCTCGCCGGCGGGGCAGCTTGGCAGCGGCCCCATCGCCCAAATCAGCTGCGGCCGATACATGCCGTCGGCCTGGCCCGAAGCGGTCGCCTTCCGCCCACCGGCTGCCTTGCAGGTCTGCTGCGAGCGGGGCGTCGCGTTCATCGACCTGCCGGCGACGCTGATCTGGTTCGACGCCGCCGGCCGGCACATGGAATCGCTCGACAGCGAGCGGCCGGTCGGCGAGCGGCTGCTCATGCAGTTCTACCGCGCCGTGACGAGCCTGGTCCGCAAGACGAGCGACTTGGACGACGCCTACCGGGCCCTTTCGATCACGCTCGACGCGCGGAAGAGCTTCGAGACGGGACAGCGCATTCAACTGTCGTAGGCGCGGTGGATGCCGCGGTTTGGGTACTCCGATTTCCGACCGCTGATCTCCGACTTCAACTCTCATCCGTCGGCCTGCGGACCTCTTGCACGTCGTAGGGCCCCACCGACAGCCGCATTCCAGCGCGCAGCCCGGGCCGTAAGGCGCTGTCGGCCGGCATCTCGCCGTGGAGTTGCCAGCCGCCACTTGCATCGCGCTTGGCGCCGACGACCTTGAGCCAGACGCGCTCCCGGCCGTGGCCGCGCCAAAGCTCGACTTGAATCGAGGCGTCCGAAACCTTGCCAGAGTTGACGTCGCGGGCCAATTGGTTGGCGGTTCGCACCTTGGCGCTCGTCGCCAGACGCTCGGCTGCGGCGGGTTCGTCGGAATAACTGGCCGCGTCGTAGAGCGGGAAGGTTATGCCAGCCGCCTGGCCGCTGGGCAACTGGCCGCTGGGCGACGGGCCACTCAGCAACTGGCCGCTCTTGAATTGCTCGACTATGGACGGCTCTAGGGCGAGCAAGCGCCCCTCGTCCGCTGCCGACCGCTTGACATGAACGGCCTGGACGTTTTCATTGCACAAGCCGCCGGCCAGTTTCCCAAGCAGCACCAGATCGTCCCCGCCGGGCGCATCGTGCTGGCGGCGATCGCTTTCGAGCACGATAAAGCCGCGATGGCTCTCGAGGATTCTTGCCAGCTCCGCCTCGCGCGGCGGGCGCTGGAACCTGCCGCGTTTCCAGTAAGGCTGGTTACCAAACGTGACCACGAGCGATGTCCCCTGGTGCTCGATCCGCGCGCTGCGGCGGACAGCTCCTTCGTCGTGCGCGGCCGCCGCAAGCTTCGCGCCCTCAATGCTGCTTCGGGCAAGCAAGTCGGCAATCTCATCCAAAACAAGCTCGCGCGGCTCAGCCAGGAGCAGGATCACGCGCCGCTCGCCTGCGATGCCGAAGTTGTTCAGGGGCAAAATCAGCGACTGACGAAGGTCCGCCAGCTCGGGACTGGCCACCAGGGGCGACAGCTCCGGATCCTCTTCAATGTTCAATTCCTGGAGCGACTTCCGAATGGCCGGATCGGCGAGTTTTTCACGCACAGCCGCCATGTTCCCTTCGTGGAGTAGGACCATGACCAGCGGGATTTCGAGCCCGTTATCATTGCTGGCGCGATGGGCCACTTGCCGGGCCTCCGCCGCCCGGCCCAGCCTCAACAGGCAGCGCACTTGTCGTTCGACGAGCTCGCGTTCCACATGGGCTGGCGCCGAAGAATCTGTGGCAATTCCACTTTCGAGCGCACTGACAATGTCGTCGTAACGCCCTTGTTGCCACAATCGGCTCGTCCAGGCATTCAAGACCATCGGATCGCGGCCAATCACCGCCGCATTGTTGCGATACAAATCGTCCAGCCGCTGCCAGTCTGCCTTTTGCGCAAGCAGGTTGGCGATATTCAGAAAATCCTGCCGGCGATTTTGCGGCGTGATGCACTCTTGCATCCGCCCGGCTTCGACATAGAGCTGGGTCTTGGTCCAACTGGAATAGCCTTTGAGGTCGTCGTCTTTCTCCGCCTGTAGAAGCGACGCCAAGGCCAAAGCCGCATTGCCCTGCGCTTGAAAGAGTTTGGCCTCGTAGTAATCGGCCCACCGGTCGTCGTCTTGCTGCTTGCGGTGGAGCTTGATCAAGGTCTCGAGCTCATCCCAGGCGCGATCGCTTTCACAGTGGCCAGCCAGGGCGCGGAAGACCTCCCTGGTCTGCCCGCACGTCCGGTACGCCACTTTCACATCACCCTGGCGATAAAGCGCTTCAATGCGTCCGTATTCGTATGTGGAGCGAGACTCTTCGTCGGCCTTAGCGACCGCTGCCTGGAATTTCGCATCGGCCTCGGCGTACTTCTCGCCGCGCAACAGCAATTGACCGGCCAGGTAGAGGGCCCGCGCGTCCCCCGGGACGCGCTGCTCGTGCGCGGCGAGGAGCGCCTTGAGCTGCTCGTCGGTCAGCAATGATTCGTCGTCCTCAAAGCCGGCCGTCAGGTAATCAAACGCCGCCTGCGGGTCCGGCGCAGCGGCATAGGCCTGGGCGATTTTGCCCGCCGCCGCCATGGCCGTGAGAGACTGATGGAAGTAGCCCTGCTTCTGGTCGGGGCGGAATTCGGCGTCGGCGGCTTCCCGAAATTTGGCGGCCGCCTCTTCGTGCTGCCCCTCGTGATCGAGCCGCTGGCCGGCAAGCGCCGCTGCCGCAGGCGAGCCGGGGGCTTCGGCCTTAACAAACGCGGCCAACAGCTCGAACGACTCCAAGTCGTCGCGGTACAGAGACGCTTGCGCCTGGCTCACAACGGCTTCGGTCGTCTGCCGCGTCTGGTGCAATATCGCGGGCAGTTGCGCACGCTGCTCGCTATCGGCCAGGCGGCAGAAATTGCCAAGCGCCATGTGGTGATTGGGCGCCAGCTTCAGCATTTCGAGCCAGCACTCGGCTGCTTCGGCGGGCCGATCAAGCTCGGCCAGGGCCCGGGCCGCCTGCTCGAGGGCCAGCGGATCGCGGCCGGCAAGCTGCTGGTAGGCTTGGGCGTCGGCCAGGGCCTCGGCATATCGTCCCAGGTCGGCCTTGGCCCGTGCTCGGACCACCAGGTAGCCGGGGTGATCCTGCGGACGCCGCAGCGCATCCGCGGCGCGAATCGCGGCAGCAGGCCGGCCCAGTCCGACGAGTGCCCACGCCAGTTCGAGCATGGCCCCGTCATGGACGACTTCGGGCAGTGGGTTATCGATCAGACTGGCCAGATTGAGTTGCTCGTCACGATAGATCGGCCAATTGACTCCGGCGGGCAACTGATCGCTGTCGTCGAGCGCGTTGCGGAAGATGTTGTAGTTGTACGAATTCGAGTCGGAGTACAGTTTGTCGCGAATGGCCCACCGATGGGCGGTCGACTGCTCATAGTCCAACCGTTCCCAATCGAACAGCCGCCAATTGCGGCCGCTGCGCGCCAGCCACCAGCGGCAAGCCGTGGCCAGGGGACTGCAATCGACCGTGTACACCAGGGCCAGGTCGTCGCGCTCGCCCCGCTCGACCCGCACGATCGAGTAGTCGCCCACATAGCCGAGCGTGCTGAGTCCTGTTTGCAGCTCGTTCTTCAGGCCCCAGCTGCTGAAGCTCCGCTCGCCGCGCACCGCCGGGTGCCGGCTGATCCGGTGGACCAGCAGGTTCAGGTCCACGCATTCCAGATAGGCCGCCTGGTCGTCTTTGCGGCTGGCACTGGCGACGCGCGCGAAGAACCGCTGAAAATCGCGGAGCTCAGCCGGCGTCGCGCCGACCTGGCTGCTGTTCATCGCGGCGGCAATGTTCTTCAGTCGCTCCTCGGGCGCTTCCCAATGTTCGACGAGCGACTGGCGACCCCCGGCTGCGGCCGGCTCGCCGATCCCCGCGAGCTTGCCGATTGCCCAGATCGCGGCGACGACCGCGACCAGGATGGCAATGAACGCCGCGCCAACCGCGACAACTCCCCAGCGATTGCCGCGCGGCGGAGGAAGGTCGGGCAGTACGACAGCTTCCAGGGGGGCAGTGGACCGGCGCACGGGCAGCTCCGAGGATGGGAGTTGGCAGCCTCCGCCGTGATTGTAAACGCCCCTGGCCAGAATTACTCGTCCACTTCCTCGGTTCTGCCGGCGATC
>JAKEHX010000167.1 GCA_022614795.1 Planctomycetaceae bacterium
GGAAGCGGCAAGACGATGCTCGCCAAGCGGGTGCCGACGATTCTGCCGTCGCTTACGGCTGGCGAGTCGATCGAAACGACGCGGATTTACAGCTCGGTCGGCCGCCTCCAGCCGGGCCAGCCGCTGATGGCGCGTCGGCCGTACCGCTCGCCGCACCATACCATCAGCGAGGCGGGGCTCGTGGGCGGCGGCAATCCGCCTGTGCCGGGGGAAATCTCTCTCAGCCACAACGGCGTGCTCTTTTTGGATGAGCTGCCGGAATTCAATCGCCGGACGCTGGAAGTGCTTCGCCAGCCGCTCGAAGACGGGACAGTGACGATCTCGCGGGCCTTGAATTCCACGACTTTTCCGGCCGAGTTCATGCTCGTGGCGGCGCTCAATCCATGTCCCTGCGGGTTCAAGAACGATCCACGGCGCGAGTGCCACTGCACGGTGCCACAAGTTGAAAGGTACATGGCGAAAATCTCAGGCCCGCTGCTCGACCGCATCGACATTCACATCGAAGTCCCGGCGGTGCCGTTCAAGGAGCTTTCGGCCGAGCGCTCGGGCACTTCGAGCGGCCAGATGCGCGAGCACGTCGTCACCGCCCGCGAGTTGCAAACCCGTCGCTTCACCGGCAGCCGCACGCGCTATAACGGCCACATGTCGAGCCGGCAGATTCGCCAGTTTTGCAAGCTGAACGATGAGTGCCAGGAGTCGCTGCGAACGAGCGTCAACGAGTTGGGCTTGTCGGCCCGGGCCCACGACAAGGTGCTCCGCGTTGCCCGGACGATCGCCGATCTGGACCGCAGCGAGTCGATTCAACTGCCGCATTTGAACGAGGCGATCAACTACCGGATGCTCGATCGGCAGATGTGGACGTAGCGCGGAAGGTGTTGTGCGGGCTTCGTTTGATTCGGTCAGAACTAGAGAATCGCGCATGGACTACTACGTCGGCTGGGATGTTGGCGGATGGAATTGTAGCAGCCGCAGCGCTAGTCAGGACGCTCTAGCGATCCTCAGTCGAGAGGAACAATCCTTTCGAGTTATGGGCAGTATATCTCGGGGGCCAATTCGCAAGTCGATCAACCGCAGTTCAAAGCTGCATTCAATTCTTAATGAAGAATGCGGCACATCGATCCAGCATGACGACTCGATCACGATTGCAATTGACACACCTCTTGGCTTCCCATTGGCCGTTCAATCGCTCATTTCAGGGGGAGATTTGCCGCCAGAGGTTCCCGACGATTACTCTGAGAACCCCTACCTTTATCGAGTGACAGAGCGATGGCTGTTTTCGAGGAATTTTCCCACGCTCTCCGCAATCAAAGACATGATCGGCAGCCAAGCCACGAAAGGAATGCACGCTTTGAGGAAACTCGGGCTAACGACTGCCGAAGGAGAATGCGGTGTGTGGCGAAATGGACGAATAGTGGCGATCGAGTGTTATCCGACCACGTGCAAAAGATCGGAGAACGTGGGATGCGCTGGTTCCGCGACAGTTCAGCGACTATTTGATTCGCTCGATGACGCAAGACATTTGGCGGCAGTGGACCAAATCGATGCCGTGCACTGCGCACTGATCGCTTACCTTTTCGCAGCCGACAAATCTCAATTGGTTGGGCCGACACATAATGCTCCAGCGTCCGAAGGTTGGATTTGGACGCCGCGTGACGCCATAGGACGAACCGCACAAATCCGTCGGTAGTCGGGCGGCTCACAAGCACCGCTCCGCGAGTAAGAGTAGAATGGAGTTGCGGAGATTGCCATGCCATCGATCTTTCCCGGAATAGACCCGTTTATTGAGGATCAAGAGTGGGAGGATTTCCATTCCACTTTCAATACCGTCCTGCGGGAGACGCTTGCTCCAGGACTTGAGCCGCGATATGTCGTGCGGGTCGAACGGCGCGTGTACGTGGAGCATGGCCTGGGGGACGAAGAACAAGTTCGCTGGGCAGATGTGTCGGTATTGTGGTCCGGCAGCGATGCCCCGGTGGCCGTTGCTCCCACCGCGGCGGGCACCGCCTTGCAGCCTGTCGAGTGTCTGCTGCCCGCGCCGCAGGAGCGGCGGGAGACGTATTTGGTGATTCGCGACGTGCCCGCCATGGAGATTGTAACCGTCATCGAGACGCTGTCGCCCGCCAACAAGCGGGCGTCGAGCGATGGCCGCGGGCAGTATTTGGCCAAGCGGGACGAGATTCTTCAGAGCCGCACCAACCTCGTTGAGTTGGACCTGCTGCGCGGCGGTAAGCGATTGCCTGTCGTGGGAATGCCGCCGGGAGACTATTACGCCATCGTAAGCCGCGGTTATCGGCGGCCCAAGGCGGATGTGTTTGCGTGGACGCTGCGGCAGGCACTGCCGGTGATTCCCGTACCGCTTAAGAAAGGCGAAGCGGAACCTCTGGTCGATTTGCAGCAGGTCTTTACGACGGTGTTTGACAGGGCGCGCTATCAGCTTTCGCTCAATTATTCGGCTGCTCTGAATACGTCGCTCGTCGATGCAGACGAGAAATGGCTACGTGAATTGGTGGCTAAGAGGAATTAGCGGTCGGCCACGCGCGAAAGTGGCATCACAGCCCGCAGCGCCAGGTGCGTTGGCCAATAGATGCATAGGGGCAGCACGACCATCTGCGCCGCCAGGTAGGCGGCCGGAGGAACCAGCGTTTGCGGCTTTTGGCTCGGGCCGAAGACCCAGTTGATGTTTTTTTCCTCTTCGGTGAAGAAAAAGCAGAACAAAAGCAAGAGCCAGGCGCAGCGAGAGCCCGCGCACGTAGAGCGGCTTCTCGCCATTGAACATGTACTCGGCAATGCCGACAAGCTGGACGTCAAAGAGCAGGCGGCCGAGGTAATCGACGATCCACATCATCTCCAGCAAGAAGATGGAAACCAGTTGCATGCTGGCCAGCCGGGGGCTTTCCAGCCACAGCGCCGCCGTCGTGATTAGCAGCCCAAGGCTGGAAAACCACAAAACACTGTCGGCAAAGCCGTAGTGATACCAATAAGCGGGGACCAGAACGGCGACGTAGGCCGTAGCGAGGATCTTTAGCCAGAGCGGGATCTTGTCGGAAGACGGAGTGTCGCGTGGGAGCATGGGTGATGCCATGTGCATTTTACCCACCGCGGCATCCCGTCAGAGAGATGATTCCTGGTGGAGTTCGGCTTTGGAAGCACTCGGAGTTTTTTCTCTCGGAGCGTCGTACCAAAGCGCGAGGCCTTGCGGCTGCTTGACCGCGCGGAAGGGACCGCGGAGGAGCAAGTGGCCGAGCAGTTTGAGGAATGCCCAGGGCGTGAATACGCGGAATTTGCGGCCCGACGTAATGACCGCGTCGCGAATGATCACGAATCGGCCGCGGCGGCGCAAGGCGCGGCTCAGGTGAACTTCCTCGCTGACAAAATAGGCTTCGTCGAATCCGCCCACTTCGTCGAAGACTGCCCTGCGGGCAAAGAGGTAGCAGCCGGGTGCGAAGCCGAGCGGGAAGTAGATGCTTATGATGATGCCGGTCACGATGCGGCCCCAGAGCGGAGCGGCCGAATCAAGCTTGACGCGTGCGCCGCCGCCGATCGCGCCTCGCGTCAGAGCCCGGACCGTCGCCTGCAACACTTCAGGCGGAACGACCGTATCGGCATCGACGAAAATGAGCTTATCGCCGCGAGCCGACCTGGCTCCCGCGTTGCGCACGGCGGCGATCTTGCGAAGATTGACGGAAATCACCGTCGCCCCCTCGGCCGCAGCAATCTCGGCGGTGCGATCAGTCGAGGCGTCGTCCACGACGATCAATTCATACACACTGCCGGCCGACTCCGCAGCAGTCCGTAGGGCTTGGAGTGTTTGCCGGAGCAGGGCTTCTTCGTTGTGCGCAGGGACAATGAACGAGAACATTGGTCAGCGAGCGCCTTATTCGTTTCTGTGGGAAAACTCACACAAGACACCTCGTTCTCACCCGATCTTAAGCTATATTTGCCTGAACAATTCCCCCTGCAATCGCCCACTCCACATAAACGGCGCCTTTATGAGGTTTCTTGCAGTCTGCCTTAGCTGGTGCCTCCTGCCGGTGGACGCCCTGGCCGCTGATTCTGCTGGCGAAATGGCCAAACTCGAGGGGAAATGGCAACTAGTCAGTATGGAGATGCGGGGGATGAAATTGCCCGCCGAGTCGCTTGGGCCGCTGAAATTGGCGGTGCTCGAATTGGGAGACGGCAAGCTGGCCATTCGTGTTGGCGACAAGGTTTTTCACGAGGGAACGTTCAAGATCGATGCCAGCACCAATCCCAAGACGATCGAAGGGGCCCTGTTGGCCAGCCCGGTCCGCGGCTCGCGGAGCGATAAGCCAGCGATTGGCATCTACGAAATCGAAGGGGACACCTTGCGGATCTGTTTTGGCGTCCCGGGCGGCAAAGCTCCCCAGGAGTTCACTTCGACCGGCGAGGGGGGCGGCTCGACCCTGAACACCTACCGGCGGGTCAAGTAGCGCAGTCAAGTAGCGCAAGGTGTTCGCGGCGCTCGTCGCATCCGAAGGCGGGCCGATGTATGATCAGGCGACGCTAACCGAGCGTCCCGCCATTGCCACCCGCCTTGCAGGTCCCCTCGATGCGATTGCTGCTTGTCGCCGCGCTGTGTGCTCTAGTCGGTGGATTCGATTCGTCTGCCCAGGCCGTCGAGCCGGCATGGAAAGAAGTCGCCGTGCCCGACGAGTGGAAGAAGGCCCCCGCCGGTGAGCACGGACATCTCTGGTATCGGGCGAAGGTCTCGATTCCAGCGGCGTGGCGCACGGGCACTGCTGGGCAAGCCAGCAGTGGCACCCAGCGGAAACTTGAATTGGTCGTTGAGGCGGTCGATGACGCCCGTGAATTCTATTTCAATGGCCAAAAGATCGGCGGACTGGGTGACTTTCCACCCGCCTATCGCAGCGGACTTGGCGAAACGAAGCGACTGGCGATTCCGGGTAGCGCGATCAAGCATGCGGCGGAAAACGTTGTCGCCATTCGCGTTTGCACGATCGAATCCCGCAACGGCTTTAACGTCGCGGCGCCGGTGCTGTTTGCTGGTGACTCGGCAATTCGTTTGGCAGGCAAGTGGGAAACCGCCAACGGCGACGACATGGCTTGGGCAGCGAGCGACCCAACTGCGATCAAGACAGCGGCCTTCAGCAAGATCGAGCGGGTCGCCGACGTCGAGCGGGAGCTGAAAAAGCTCTCGGACGAGGATCGCCCCCTCTCGCCGCAGGAGTCGTTCGCCCGGATGAAAACGCCCGCCGATTTGCAGGTGGAGCTGGTCCTCTCGGAGCCGCACATCGGCCAGCCCTTGTCGCTCAAGTGGGACCATCGCGGCCGGCTGTGGGTGATGAATTACCTCCAGTATCCCAGTCCGGCTGGTCTCACGATGGTCAGCCGCGACAAGTTCCTGCGGAGCGTCTATGACCAGATTCCGCCTCCGCCGCCGAACCATTTCCGCGGGGCGGACAAGATCACGATCCACGAAGACACCGACGGCGACGGCGCGCTCGATAAACACTCGACGTTTTTGGAGGGCCTGAGCCTGGCATCGAGCTTTGAGTTTGGGCGGGGCGGAATTTGGGTGCTCAATCCGCCATACCTCTTGTTCTATCCAGATGCCAACGGCGACGACGTGCCCGACGGCGACCCGGTTGTGCATCTGGAAGGGTTCGGCATCGAGGACTCGCACAGCATCACGAACAACCTCCGACTGGGCCCTGACGGCTGGCTGTATGCCACGCAGGGGAGCACGGTCACCGGCGATGTGCGTTTGCATGACAGCCAGCGTCAGCCAGGCGACAAGTCGCCTCCGGTCCATTCGCTTGGGCAGCTTGTTTGGCGTTATCATCCCGAGCTGAAGAAATACGAAATCTTCGCCGAAGGGGGCGGCAATGCGTTCGGCGTGGAAATCGACGCCAAGGGCCGCGTCTTCAGCGGCCACAACGGGCCAAACACCCGCGGCTTTCATTACGTCCAGGGAGGTTACCTGCAAAAGGGATTCGGCAAGCATGGCGAACTTTCGAATCCCTACACGTTCGGTTATTTCGAGGCGATGGGGCACCACAACGTCCCCCGCTTCTCGCACACGTTCGTGATTTACGAGGCGACCGCGCTGCCCGAGGCGTATCGCGGCCGGCTGTTTGGCGTTGTGCCGCTCCTCTCGCATGTCGTCATGAGCCAGGTCGAGCCCGATCGGTCGTCGTTCAAAACCAAGGACGTCGGCTACGCACTGGAAACAACCGACCCGTGGTTCCGGCCGGTCGATATCCAGGTCGGTCCCGATGGGGCGATTTACGTCGCCGACATGTACGAGCAGCGGATCGATCACGCCAGCCATTATCAGGGGCGGATCCACAAGGAAAGCGGGCGGATCTATCGATTGCGGGCTGAAGAAACCAATTCACCACCTCGCCCCAAGTTTGACTTGCGGAAGGAGCTGACGGTCGCGCTACCTGAGCGACTGACAAGCGACGACAAGTGGATGCGCCAGGCCACACAACGCGAATTTCTGAATCGCGAGGACAAGCCCTTCGGCAAAACCTTGTTGCTAACAATAACTGAGAATCCACAGATTTATCTTGAAATGGTATGGGCGGCTAACGCGCTTGGTGCGATTGACGACCGCGAGACTATTTCGCTGCTCGACTACGATGACCCCTATGTCCGACTGTGGGCGGTGCGGCTGGCCTGCGACGACGGCCAGATATCGCCCGAGATCGCGGAAAAGCTGGCCGATCTCGCCTACCGCGAACCGCATGTCGAGGTCCGCAGCCAACTTGCCTGCTCGGCCCGCCGCTTGCCTGCCGCTCAGTCGCTGCCAATCGTCAAGAATCTCTGCCAGCGGAGCGAAGACGCCGCGGACATTCACATTCCGCTGCTCTTGTGGTGGGCCATCGAGGCCAAAGCCGACAAAGACCGCGACGCCGTGCTGGCGCTCTTCGCGGACAAGGCATTCTGGGAACAGCCGCTGGTGAAAGGGACGATCGTCGAGCGGCTCATGCGGCGATACGCGGCGACGGGCCAGCGCAAAGACCTCGTGACGTGTGCGCGGCTTTTGGAGCTGGCGCCGAATAAGGAATTGGCGGGAAAACTGATGACTGGCCTGGAAGCCGCCTACGAGGGTCGCACGTTGGCCAACTTGCCCGACGAGCTGGTCGCGGCCATGTCCAAGGCAGGCGCGACTTCGCCGACGCTGCGATTGCGGCAAGGGGACGCACCAGCCGTTGCCGAAGCGCTCCAGACGCTCGCGGATGAATCGGCTGATGCCTCGAAGCGCCAATCGCTGGCCGTCCTCTTTGGCACGATCAACCAGCCATCGTGCGTGCCGGTACTGCTCGAATTGGTCAAGACTTCACGAAACGACTCGCTGCGGGCCGCGGCTTTGGCGGCGCTTCAGGCCTATGGCGATCCGGCGATCGGCCCGCGCGTCATCAGCCTGTATCGCGACATGTCCGACCAGGTTCGCGAAACGGCCCAGTCGCTTCTGGCCAGCCGCAAAGCCTGGGCCGAGGAATTTCTGTCGGCGATCGACGGCGGCAAGGTCGAGGCGGCATCCGTATCGGAATCGACGGTCCGCAAGCTCCTCTTGCACGATTCGCCTCGCATCGCCGAGCTGTGCAAAAAACATTGGGGCGAGCTTACCGGCCCGTCGCCCGACGCGTTGCGGGCCGAAATTGAGAAGATGATCGGGGTCATCGGCAGTGGTTCGGGCAACCCGTATCAGGGCAAGCAGCTCTTCACCACCAGTTGCGGCAAATGCCACATCCTCTTTGCCCAGGGGGGCAAGATTGGCCCGGACTTGACCGGTTACAAGCGCGACGATTTGCGGGGCATGCTGCTCAACGTGGTGCATCCGTCGGCCGAGATTCGCGAGGGGTTTGAAAACTATATCGTCCGCACTGTTGACGGCCGCACGCTCACCGGGTTCATCGCCGATCAGGACGCCAACGTGATCGTGCTGCGCGGGGCGGACGGGCACAATCTCTCGCTGCCGCGCGACGAAATTGGGGACCTGCGCGCCAGCCGCGAATCGCTCATGCCGGCAGGGCAACTCAAGCAGTGGAGCGACCAGCAGGTCCGCGACCTATTCGCCTATCTGCGGGCCACGCAGCCCCTCCCCTAGCTGTTTCCACCGGCGCCGGCAAAACTCTTGTTTGCTCGCAGTTTGCCGGCTTCGACGGGGACGACGATCGCGATCAGTTCCTGCCGCGGGCCAACGGCTGCGATTTCTTCTTCCGTTTTGTCCCAACGATTGTCGATCGCCTGGCCCATTGCCAGCCGGCGGGCCTCGTCGCCAGAAACATCGATGCGCGGCAGCTGGCTGACGGCGAGCAGCGGGGACAACATGTGCGACTGGAACGCGGCCATCGTAAGCGCATCGCCGTCAACTGCCGAGTCGATTGTGAACGGTCCAATCGCTTCGCGCCGCAGTGCCGACATGACCGCATCGCTCCCCAACGAGCGCGCCAGATCACGGCCCAGCGAGCGAACATAAGTCCCGCTGCCGCAGCGAACCAGCAGCGTCAGCTCCGGGTAGCTGTACGACACCAGGTCCAGCGAGTAGATCTCCACTGGCCGTGACTGTAGTTCAACCGCCTGGCCGCGACGCGCCAGCTCGTAGGCCCGCTGGCCGCCAATCTTGAGCGCGGAATAAGCCGGCGGCACCTGGTCGATCGTTCCCACCAACCGCCGAGTGGCTGTTTGCACCTGATCGGCTGTTGGCCGCGGCGGATCGGCCAATTCGTGAACGGTTCCTTCGATGTCCTCCGTGTCGCTCGTTCGACCGAGCAGGAACGTGCCGCGATACGTTTTCGGCATTCGCTGGACATATTCGACCAGCCGCGTCGCGGGGCCGATAGCAACGACGAGCACACCGGTGGCGAGCGGGTCGAGCGTTCCGGCATGACCAACTTTGTCGGGGCGAACCAGTCGCTGCACCCGGTTCACAACATCGCGCGAGGTGATACCGGCAGGTTTGTTGACGTTGACGAGGCCGAACATGGCGTCACTCTCCAAACGCCATGAGCCGATCACCCGTCGCAATCAGCAATACGCCATTGGCGATCACCAGGTTTCCCCCCGTCGCGCCGCGCGGGACCAGCGGAATCTCGCGCACCAGTTGCGGCTGCCAGCCGAAATCGGTGCGCGTGGGCCGCTGATCGAACACGAGAATGCTTTCGCGGGTCGGAAAATAGACCAGATCGCCCGCCAGGATGCCCCGCCCAAAGCCGCGCGGTGATGGGGCGGCTTGTGCGGCGCCGGTGGGGCCAGCCTGGGGAAACTGGGCCAGCAGGCGGCCGGTTTGCGCGTCGATCCAATAGAGCCAATCGCCGCTGGCAAGCAGCGTGTCCTGCCCAACACCGAGCAGATGCACCGCATCGGCCGCTGCGCCGGGCGGCAGCGCCCAGGCCAGTTGTCCCGTCGCGGCTTTGAGGGCAAAGATGCGGTCGCTGTCGCTGGGGGCGACGACCACCAGGTCCTTCCAGACCAGACATGGATTCAAATCGCGGAAGAACTGTCCCGAGCTTTGATCGGGATCGCCGCTGCCCGGCGCAGTCCGCGGATACTTGACGACCCAGCGGATTTGCCCGTCGCTGGCGCGAATTGCCGCCACGACGCCGGCATTGGTATTGAAATACAACTCCCCGTCGCGCAGCGAGAGCAGAAGGTGTGACAGGCCGTCGCCGTTGTCGCTATCGAGCAGAGTCGCCGCGGAGCAAATCCGCGTCCGCCACTTCATGCGGCCGGTCGGGCGCGCATCGTCGTCGTCATCGTCCACCGCGGCAGCCGTCGTCTGCAATTCGAGCGCCGCCACGTAAAGCTGCGACCGGGCGCCGTCGGTCCGCCGCATTGCCACATACAGGAGCGAACCGTCGCTGATCGGCGTCCCCTCGAACGACCAGTTGGCGGCCTCGGGGCGAATCGGGAATCCTTCGAGCGGCTTGCCCTGAGTTCGCAAATCGAGGCCTAGCAGAAATCCCTGATCCTTCGCCAACCAGCGGCTTCTGCGGATTTGGCCGGGCGAAGTGATCGGCGAACCCATCCGCACAAACGCTCGCTGGTCGGCCACGCTGGCCGTGTAGCGGGCCACGCCGACGTGCCGGGCCAGGTCGGCATGGGCATCGCTCACTTCGAAAGGCGATTCGTCCGGCGGCTGCTCACTCTCGTCCCCCGGGCGCTGGCGGACGACGCGCCGGTAATCGACGCGCCACAGTTCCTCCCCGGTCTTCAGATTGAGAGCGATGACGTAGGACTTGCGCCGCGCGTCGCACCGCACGAGCACCGTTTCGCCAACAACCACGGGATGATAGCTGAGCAGGGCCTTCCCGTCGTCGGCGACCCGCAGCCGGCCGGCGCCGATCAGCTCGCGATCGGCATGCAGCTTGGGCAAGGCAAACGTCCAAAGGGGCCGGCCCGCAATCTCCAAGCCGCCGGCCCCGTGCTTATCGCGCTGCTCGTTGCCGGCCAGCGTAGGCCAACCGGCTGATTGGCGGATGGCCGGCCATTTTTCGGCTTCGGAGATTGCCGCCGTGAGCAGCGCCTTGTAGCTGCCGCGCAGGCCGCCGATGGTTCCCTCGGCCTGCGGCGCCTCCTGCTCCAGCGCGGCCAGTTCGCCGCGCGCCCGCGACAAGGAGCCTTCCATGATCGACGCCAAAACAAGCCGCGCCCGGACATCCGCCGCGGCCAGATCGGAATCGGGAAATATATCGTCCGATGGAGGCCCCAGCTCCGGTCGAATCCGCCGCCAGAAGGCCCTGGCCGCCGCCGGTTGGCCGCGCTCCAGGGCCAGATCGCCCAGGCTGAGCAGCGCGTCGTCTCCCCAGCGGCTGGCGAAGGTCTGCTCCACGACGCGCGTTAGCGGTCGCGCGTCCCGATTGGCGATGCCGTCGCGATACCACTGCTCGGCCAGCGCATCGACGAGCTGCCGATAGTGGGCCAAGGCCGGAGGCGCCTCTTTGGCGAGCGCGGCCAGTCGCCACTGGCAGTACTCGGTGGCCGGCGCCCAGCGCTGGAAGCCGGCCACCTTGCGCGCCATTTCCACCCGCACAAGCTTCGCGTGATCGGCCTCTTGCACGCGGCGGATCGATTCGACCGCTTCTTCCCATTGCTGCTGGCCGAGAAACCGCTTGGCGCTTTCCAAGTGGGCGGCGCTGGCGGAATCAAGCTCATCGATCTCGGCCGGCGGCAAGGCGCTCGCTCGTTCGGCGAGCTGCCCCGGCAAGGGCGCGGCCGCTGCGGCCATGAGGACCAGCGACAGACAGAAAGCGGCTCGCGGGATCACGGCCCACCATATCCTTCCACGAGCCGCCCCAGGAGAAAGATCGCAACGCCGCCAACCATCAGGATCAACATGGCACTGACGGAGAACGAGCCAGTCGCGGCGCGAATGCCCCCTGTCAATTGCATCAGCATGGCGACCGGCAGAATCACGAGGCCCGCCACCTGCATCGCCTTGCCCAAAGTCCGTATCATGTCTTGATTGTAGGCACCGCGTTCGAGGTAACACCACCCTTGTCAAACCGCTTCTGGATGCTGCTGGGCCGGGCACTGCGGTTGCGCTGCCCGATTTGCGGCCGCGGCAAGCTCTATCGCAGCTGGTTTTCCATGCACGCCGCCTGCCCGCATTGCGGCGTGCGATTCGAGCGCGAGCCGGGGTTCTTCCTCGGATCGATCTACATTAACTACGGGTTGACGGTGCTGATCGTGTCGATCGCCTATCCCATTCTGCTGTTCGGATATGGCTTCGCGGAAACGCCGCTCCTGGCCGGCGCCCTTGCGTTCACAGTCTTGTTTCCGCTGCTGTTGTTTCCCTGGGCGCGCAGCCTGTGGCTGGGATTCGACCAGTGGCGCGACCCGCGCGAAGGGGAAGTCGCATAAAAGCCCCGACCAGTGGTCGGGGTATTTTGCGACGTGACGATCGTCGATTTGCCACCCTGACCAATGGTCAGGGCTTTCACGCCGCGGCGGCAGGCCGAGCCCGGGCCTTGCGCACTTCCCAGTAGAAATAGGCGCACAGGCTGCCAAAGATCAGCGGCGGCATCGAAAGCATGAAGACGATGCTGTAGGCGTAGCCGCGGGCGATGTTCATCGACTCGGGGTCGTGGGCGAGCTGGTCCTTGCAGGTCGGGCAGGCTACGGCCGCACTGGCGGTCAGCACGACCAGCGCGATCGCCAGTGCGAGCATTAGCGAACGGCGAATTGCGGCTGGAACTCTCATCGCTTCCGTATTCTAGGTCATGGCGACTGAGGCGGGTAGAGCTGATAAAGCATGACGTAGATGATCACGCCCGTCACGGAAACGTAAAGCCAGATCGGGAAGGTCCACCTTGCCAGGCGGCGATGTGCGGCCCGTTTGTCCGCCAGGCCCAAATAGATCGTGCCAATGGCGAGGAAGGGGACGAGCGCCGCGAGGACGACGTGCGTCAACAGGATCGAATAATACGTGTATCGGACGGCGGCGGGCGGGTAGGACGGGAACTTTTTACTCGCCCCTTCGAGGTGGTAGTGATACGTCAGGTAAGACGCCAGGAACGCCACCGACACGGCAAAGCAAGCCAGCATGACCCATTTGTGAGCCGTCTCCTGCCGCCGCTTGATCAGCACTAGCCCCAGCATGAGCAGCACGGTCGCCAGCCCATTGAGCGAAGCGTTGACGTGCGGAAGCTGGCTGACGAACGCGTCCAACGGTCAATTCTCCGTCGCTGCTGCGCTTGCGCCGGGCTTCTCGGTCGCGCTCGCCTCAGCAGGCGCTTCGGCGGGCGGCTTCTCCTTGGTGGCCTTCAACTCCTCCTTGGCGGCTTTCAATTCCTCGGGCTCCGCCGATTCCTCAAGCAGCTTGTCGAGCAGCGACCTCATCTGCGTTATCTGATCGAGCTTGTTCCAGGCAAAATTGTCGCGAATGTTGCCCCACTTGTCGGTGACGAAAAAGCGCTCGGAGTGCGTCTGCTTGTCGAGCGGAATGCGGTAGATCTCGCCGGCGACGCGGCGCGTGTAGATGAGGTCGCCCGTCAGAAACGACCAATGCTTCGTGTCCGCTTCGAGTTTCGTGGCATATTCCCGCAGCCGATCGGGGCTGTCGATCTCGGGATCGCACGTGATGCTGAGAAACCGCACTCCCTTGGGACCGTACTGGCGGGCGATTTCGTGGATCTTCTGGTTTTGCTGAAGGCAGGTGCCCGGGCAAGACGAGAAGAAGAAATTCGTGACATAGACCTCGCCCGCGAGTTGCTTGGAGGCGAGCGGCTTGCCCGCCTGGTCGGTGAGCGTGAAGTGCTCGAGAAATTCTTGCGAGGCGTCGGCAGGCTTATTCAGGTAGCTGAGGTCGGGCTCGCTGTCGCTTCCCGCGGGGGCCAGCGCGCCGGCGTACCGCAGGCCCATCCAGACGATCGTGCCTCCCATCACAAGAAACAGGACCGCCAACCAACCCAGAATCGAACGGCTCATAACAGATCTCCCGTCATCCGCTGCCGCGAGATTAGCACGGCTGCGGTAAAGCAAACTGCCGCGAACAAAATCGTAACGACCCAGCACGAGGCCATCCCCGGCACCCAACTACCGCCGTAGTCGAGGTTCGGCGACAGGAGCTGCCGCACGCCGGCCACCGCGTAGCTCAGCGGATTGACTCGCATGGCAGCGTGCAGCATCTGCTGGCCAATATGTCCCTCGGCGGACCAGTCAGGAGCCGGGAAAAAGCCACCCGAGAGCAGCCACATCGGCATCAGCACCAGGTTCATGATGGCGTGGAAGCCCTGCGAGCTGTCGGTTCGCCAGGCGAAGGCAAACCCCAGGCTCGTGAGCGCCAGCGCCGCGAAAAACAGCAGCACGACGAGCGCCAGCCAGGCCAGCGGCCGCACCTCTATCGGTAAGGTTAGCGCCAGGAGCAGGAAGATCAACCCTTGGACCAGGGCCACCAGCGTGCCGCCGAGCACTTTGCCCAGGACCATCGCCCAGCGCGGAATCGGCGCGACGAGCACCCCTTGCAGGAAACCCTCGCGGCGGTCCTCGATGATCGAAATAGACGAGAAGATGGCGGTAAACAGCACGATCAACAGCAAGCTGCCGGGGAAAAAGTACTGCAAAAAGCTCGGCCCACCGGCCGCACTGCCGCCCAGCCGAAACGATTGCGACAGGCCCGCCCCGAACAGCAGCCAGAAAACCAGCGGCGTGCCGATCGAGCCGATGATCCGGTTCCGCTGGCGGAAGAAGCGGATGATCTCGCGCCACGCCAGGGCCGCGGCAGCACGCAGTGGACGATTTCGCGTCATGCTTCTGGCCCTTGTTGTTCGCGCCAAAACCGATGGCCCGTCCGGGCAATGAACACGTCCTCGAGCGTCGGCTTGCCGAGGCGAATCGCGGAAATCTGGCCGGGGAAAGCCTCAACCAGCCTGGCGATCCACTCGTGGCCGGCGGGCACCTCCAGGCGGACCGATGCGTCGACGACTTTGGCTACGACGCCAAACTTCTCATGAATCGCAGTCGCTAGCTGCGTGGGCGAAAGGGTCTCGATCGTGATCGAGTCGCCGCCGACCTCGGCCCGCAGATCGTCGGGCCTGCCCAGCGCCACCAGGCGGCCCTCGTTCAAAATGGCAATGCGATCGGCCCCGTCGGCTTCGTCGAGAAAGTGCGTGGTGAGAATTACCGTGGTGCCGCGCTCGTCGCGCAGCGACTTGAGATATCGCCACAGGTCGCTGCGGGCCGCCGGGTCGAGCCCCGTGCTCGGCTCATCGAGCAAAAGCAGCTCCGGCTCGTGGATCAGGCCTTTGGCCAACTCGACGCGCCGCCGCAGCCCCCCCGAGAGTTTTTCGGTCAGCTCGCGGGCGCGGTCGGCAAGGCCGAATTGAGCCAAGAGCATGTCGCGGCGGGCGGCGAGGTCTCTGCCAGCCAGGCCGTAGAGCGCGCCCTGAATGTCGATGTTCTCTGCCACGGTCAGCTTCCGGTCGAGGCTGGGGGCCTGAAAGACGACGCCGATGCGAGCGCGGATTTCTGCCGCGCCGCGCCGCAGGTCGCAGCCGGCGATTTGCACCTGGCCCTCTTGCAAGGGAATCAGCGTGGAAAGGACGCGAAACAGCGTCGTTTTGCCGCCGCCGTTGGGGCCGAGGACCGCGAAAATCTCGCCGCGCTCGATAGTCAAATCCAAGCTGGCCAGCGCCAGCCGGGAGCCGTAGCGATGGGCGAGACCTGAAATGACGGCGGCCGCCCTGCCCTCCGCCGAATCAGCGGTCCTGGCCGGCGGTGCTGGCCGGCTCGCGGTGGCCGCCTGCGGGGGGGGCTCCGGAAGCTGGCTCGTGCGAGGCGGACTGGTGGGCATGGTCGTCATGGGAAGCTCCCTCGCCGGGAGCGTGGTCGTGGGCATGGTGAATTTGCGGAATCGGTGCGTGGAACCAGCGTTCCTCGGCATATTTTTCAATGCGCCGGCCAATATCCGGAACCAGCATCAGGAGCAGGAACAGGCTCATCAGGCTGGCCGGAATTGTGAGCACGTATTTCCAATTGGCCTCCCACCACAGATGCATGAAGCACAGAATGACGAGCAGCGCCTTGAGGCACGACACCGCCATCATCATGGCCCACATGACGCCGGGCGAATTCTCGCGCAGCGCCTGGCTATTGCCGACGGCATAGGAGATTCCCGTCAGCACACACAACGCCACGAAGACCGCGAGGTACTTCGTTAGCCCGCCGGGAGCGTGATGCTCGTGGATGTCGGCTTCGAGTTCCGGGTCTTCGATGGGGTGAGCGTGATCGGCCATAACAGTTTCAAGTTTCAAGTTTCAAGTTTCAAGTTTCCAAGGTTCGACTTGAAACCTGAAACATGGAACTTGAAACGGTGAATTGATTAGAACAAATACAGTAACGGAAACAGGAATATCCACACCAAATCGACAAAGTGCCAATAGAGGCCCGTGTTTTCGAGCATGTTGGCCCGCCGCGAATCGAGCCGATACAGCAGCACGACCGCAAACACGATCAAGCCCACCGCCACGTGAATTGCGTGAAAGCCGGTGAGCAGAAAGTAGGTGCTGGCCCACATGTTGCCGCTGGGAATCTTCATCGGCAGCATCAGATTGGGATCGTGGGCGTTGAGTCCGTGGTGGTCCCCCCCCACGTTTTCGGCTTCCTTCAGGAGCGGCAGGATGTTCATGCGGCCCGTAAGCATGTCGACCCCGGCTGCCATCGCGGCCAGCCCCTCGTCGATCTGGCCGATTTTCACCTGGATCGCCTTTCTCATCTCGGCAAGCGGGGCAATCTGCCCGTCGAGCGCGGCGATCTCCGCGGTAAGCCGTTCGACCTGCGAATCGGGCTTGGGCTCGGTCGCCGGCTGGGCGGGCTGAGTTTCTTGAACGGCCACGAACTGCGGATCGGCGACGTTTGCTGACGCGGCTGCCGGCTTGACTTCGGCCGGCTTTTGCAGCTCCTTGAGCTGACGGTCGAGATTGGCCTTCTCGGCTTCCAGCGGCTCGATTTGTGCCTCCACGCCGGTCAGATCGCCCGCCAGCGTCTTGCGCTCGGCCTCGATGCCGCTGCGCTGTTGCTGATTTTGGGCGATCTGGATTTCGAGGTCGCGCGCTTCGCGGTCCAGTGAGGCGACGTATGCCTCCTGCTGCTCCCTGGTATGGTGCAGTGGGTAGATGGCCTCGGCCAGCTTCTCCATGGCGCCATTGCGCACGATCGGATCGTCGCTTTTGGCCGCGATCAATTCGGTCCACTGGACCAGGTAGGTCTGGTAATTGACGATTTCTTTCAGGTGTGCCAAGACTGGCGGCAACTGCTCGTCGTCGATCTTCTTGGCGCGGTCGAGCAGCGCCTGGAGGCCCTCGTCGGTGACTGCGGCCCCCTTTTGCCGCACATCGCGCAGCTCGTCCAACTGCGTTTGCAGATTCTGTTTCGCATCCGGATCGGTGGCTGCCGCGATCTGCTTTTGCAGGTCCGCAAGCTGCTGGTCGGTGATTGTGCGGCTCTGCTCGCGGAGGTCTGTCTGGACAACATGCTCATCCAGAAGAGCTTGCTTCTCTTTCTCGATCTTGGCCTTCTCGGCCTCGGCGACGGCCCGCTTGTCGGCAAAGTTTGACCTGACTGCCTGCACGTAATAGATATTGGCCCGGTCGTGCATCAGGCTCCGCGGCTTGGCGGGGTAAATTCCGTGGGCGAACTTCTCCTTGTATTCATAGGCCTTGATGCCCAAGAATACCGAGCCCAAGAGAAACGTAACCAGCATCCAGCCCTTGGCCAGGGCCGCCTGCTCGTGCCGCGCCGCCTCCAGGGCGAGCACAATCGTCACGCTGGAGAGAATCAGCACGAAGGTGTTGATGGCGCCGATCGTCTCCACGAGGTGCACGTCGTGCGGCGTGGGCCAGGTCCCCGGCGGAGCGCCGAACCGGAGCACGATGTACGTGCCGATCAGGCCGGCAAAGAACATGATTTCCGTCGAGAGGAACAGCCACAGAAACAGCTTGCCGTTGTTGAGCGGCAGCGACGGCTGGTACTCCAGCTTCAGGTGGCCGTGGCCGTGGTCGTTATGCGCGTGGTCAGCCATGATCGAGTGCAATGCGGATTACAGCCACGGGACCAGCATCAGCATGGCCAGCAGCGTGGGAAGGTAAACAAGCGACGCCCGCAATAGGAGCCGGGCGCGGGTATCAGTCGAATCGTGCCAGAACGCAGCAGCCAGGGCCAATTGGCCTAGGCCGAGCAGGCTCGCCAGCACAATGAACAGGACGGTCCCCAGTCCGGGATTGCCCAGGACGGGGACGATGCTCACGGGGATCAGGGCCAGAGCCGACAGGACCGCCTGCCAACCGGCGCGGCGGCCCGAGGGATCGACGACAGTCAGCATCTGGTGGCCGGCCCGCGAATATTCGTGGCGGAACAGCCAGGCAATCGCCATGAAATGCGGGAACTGCCAGAGGAACAAAACCAGCACCAGGGCCAGAGCTCGCTGGTCGAGGGCGGCGCCGGTCGCGGTCCACCCGATCAAGACGGGAAGCGCCCCGGCGATCGCCCCCACTGCCGTGTTGGCAGGGGAGGCGGTCTTGAGCGGCGTATAAACGGCCACATAGACCAGCCACGTGGCTAGTGCCCAACCAAGTGACGCGAGGTTGACCAGCGAGCCCAGATAGATGGACCCGATCGCCAGCGTGATCGCGGCGAATGCGAGCGCTTCGGACGATGAC